>NZ_JAHGVE010000002.1:99664-346022 GCF_018835585.1 Pelorhabdus rhamnosifermentans | reverse complement strand
TACTGGATCAATTTTAACTTCTGTAGTGTCAGGTACTTGCTTGACACAAACTACCATTTCCATATTGTAAGCCTCCTGTAAATTTCATCAGAAATTTGCTTCATTGTAGTTCCCACTCTTAAAAATCCAACAGAAAATCAGGAAACGCATTAATCGAAATGAAACGTTTCCCAGCAGGTTCCCGGATATTATCGGTTTTTTGGACTACATTTTATTTTGCCATCACGATAATTTTAATATCCAATTTGTATTAAGATCCAAGTAATGCCAAAGGTTACCTCAGATTAGCAAAAAATTTGCTTTTTCAGAGGCAACCAAAACATTACCATCTATAACATACGCAACAACGGCTCTGTTTCCTTACAATTAACGCAAGATGCTTCCAGAAATAACCATGCGTTGCACCTGATTTGTGCCTTCATAAATCTGGGTAATTTTAGCATCCCTCATCATACGTTCAACAGGATATTCACGCGTAAATCCATATCCGCCATAAATTTGAACGGCATCCGTTGTAACTGACATCGCTGTATCTGAAGCAACGAGCTTCGCCATTGCCGCTTCTTTCGAATAAGGTAAGTCATGCGAAATATGATATGCCGCACGATACACAAGAAGCCTGGCTCCCTCTACTTTCGCTGCCATATCAGCTAACATAAATCCGATCGCCTGTTGTTTGCAAATTGGTTTACCAAATTGGGTGCGTTCTTTAGAATATTTAATCGCCGCCTCCAATGCGCCCTGGGCAATACCCAACGCTTGCGAAGACACGCCAATACGGCCACCATCAAGAGTCGACATGGCAATTTTAAAACCTTGCCCTTCTTTGCCAAGCAGATTACAAGCAGGCACACGGCAGTTTGTTAAAATAACTTCCCGCTGTACGGATGCGCGAATACCCATCTTGATTTCCTTCTTACCAAAGCTCAACCCTGGAGTACCTTTTTCAACAATAAAGGCGCTCATTCCCTTAGGACCAGCAGCCTTGTCAGTAATAGCAAAAACAACTTCAATTTCCGCTTCGCCGCCGTTTGTATTGAATATTTTAGTCCCATTGAGAATATAATGGTCACCATCTTTTACTGCCGTAGCTGTACCGCCGCTCACATCCGTACCTGCATTTGGTTCAGTCAAGCCAAAGGCACCTAATTTCGTTCCTTCAGCCAATGGTTTTAAATATTTTTGTTTCTGCTCTTCTGTACCATACTTAAAAATCGGCCAAGAGCACAAAGAAGTATGCACCGACATTCCAATACCTGTGGAAGCATCAACACGTGAAATTTCTTCACACGCAATGGCATAACTTACAAAGTCACTACCGATACCGCCGTATTCTTCAGGATAGGGAATTCCCATTAAGCCCATTTTACCCATTTCATTATAAATTTCCCGTGAAAAAAGTTCCTTTTCATCTCTTTCAGCAACCGTCGGTAACAATGCTTTTTCGGCAAATGCCCTCACTGTTTTGCGAATATCTTCCTGTTCTGTACTATAAATAAAATCCATGAATTTCTCCTCCAATTTTTATATAACGATTTTTTTCGTAGGCTTATCAAAGTCCTACAGCATTTCTATAAAACTCTGCACTCTAGTTTTAGCCTGCTCAAAAGTAACTGCCTGCTGCTCTATTTCAAGCAGTAAACTCTTAATTCCAGCTTCCTGAAACTGTCTGTAATATACCGGATAATCCCATTCTTCTGGATCACAGAATTTCATCATACAAATAATTACAGCATCAGCCTGATACTTCTTAACCATATTCTTCAACATCGTGCCTCGGAACTTTTTCGTATCTGTAGCCAAAGAACAACCCTCAAGATTTTGCCACACTTTGGCCAGTCGATAAAGTGGGTCGTGCCCAGCTGGCGCGTCAACACGAACCTGTCGTCCTTCTTGGGCGAGATCATCAGCAACAACTGCAATATGAAATTCATTAAATATTTTCAGCAATTCCGTTGGTTCAGCCATAATTCCAGTTAAAATAACCTTTTTACCAGTCCACGGCTGAACAGGCATAGCCTTCATTTCAGCAATCAATTTCTTCACCAAAACAGTATGTTGCGCTTTATCCATAAATAATCTGGCTTTCATTACTGCATGACGTTGAACAGTGTCAATAATCTGAGGATATTTTCCCACTAAATCGGAGAATTCCCGGACGATTTTTTTATTTTCATTATACGTGTCAATTGCCGCCTGAATGGCTTTATCCGTAATGGTAACACCCAGAATTTTTTCAAGTTTCGCCTTCACAATCTTATACTCTTCCACTAAAAATGTATTAGCAGATTCCAATTTTCTGTTTTGTGGATGCGTAAAGATGATAACAGGAGATGTTCCCTTCCATTTTTGGCTTAAACATTTTAATGTGTCACAAGGTACAGACATCAAAATAGCGTCTAAGCAATCGTAAGCCCCTTCAATTTCCAACTCCATGACGGATTGCATCATTGAACAAGCAAAAGATGGAAGATAGGTAGGCGCTTTGGTAATTTTCTTTTGACCGCCCCAGATACCAACAGGAAGATAGCCTGTTGCATAAACAAGTTCTTCAGGAACATAGTATGGTAAAATTCCTACCGCTCCTTTGCCTGTCCGAACTTTATAATCAGCAACCGCCTGTTTCGGATTACCCGCAATCGCTGACAGTTCATTGATGATCTTTTCTATTTTACTCATGATCGTTTTCCTCCTTTTTAAGCTTTTGTTTCCATCATTTCGGCTAGTGCCTGCACACGGGTATCAAACTGAGCCGTTGAGAAATTATTCGGATCGGTCTGGTCTCCATCAAAACTTACATAAGGCAACCCGGTTTTTTCCTTAATCATTCTGGCAGTCTCGACATTGAGGAAGCTCATCAGCTTACAGCTGCGATTCAGATGATAAGCCACGCCGTCACACTTCCCACCGTTCACCACATCAAGCAGGACGTTTACTTTATTCTCAAGACAAGTATTAATATAAACGTTCGTATAAGCTTCACCCATGGAACATAAATCTCCCGGTGTATACTCAAGATTCCATAACCCCGGATAAGCAGACCCCGTCATAATAGATCCTAAAGATTTTAAAGATTTAAAAGTATGACCAAGATAAGGCCAAACTGCAATTCCTTCCCAAGTAATACGATTTTTTTCAGCACCTTTAAACGCATAGACGCCGTTAGCCAAATTTTCTTCCAATTCATCAGCAAATTTTTTAAAGGTAATTTCCGCATAATCTCTGCTTCTTGCACAAACAATCAGCGCCATATAATTGAACAAGTCAAAACAATTCAGCGGAGAGGGTTTATAAGAAGATAATCGAGCAATTCTATTCCACTGAGCTACAGAACGCTGCGTTTGTTTCTGAACCTCTAGAAATTTATCCCAGTCCATCTTCTTGCCAGAAATTTTTTCGACCTGAGCAATTCCGTCTTTCAACTGAGCGGCAATATATTCTTTCGCATACTGTGGAACCGGCATGGTATGGTTAAAAGGAACATCAATGACAATACAAGGAATATTTAATTCCACCGCAAGATTCTCATACCACTTTAATAAAGTATTACAAATGTTATTGCAAGTAATGACAAAATCAGGAAGTGGTACCTTTGCTGCTGGAGAATTCGCTAATTTATCAGGCGTTTTTCCTGTCAAAGCCTGCTCTTTAAGCAATTCCATATAACCTATATTTACTCTACCGTAAGAACAGCAATCAGATGAATATCCCTTGTTAGTTGCAACATCAAGCATATCTAAAGCACCTTTTCTAGCTCCAATGCCTGCTGCATGCGTTTCTGGATAAACCATGGTAACTCCCATAGCAACACAGAATTCACTGGGAGCAACAGATGCCGACCAGGCAACCAAACCGCCATTGGCCTTTGCATCCCTTGCTTCTTCGTCCAATTTGGCCTGGTAATATGCCAATAACTGTTTTGAATTCATGCCTTCTGTTTCAGTCATAATACTCCCTCTTTTCCTTTATTTTCAAAGTGACTGGTCATAGTCACCCGTCACTCTTCTTCACTTCTTCATAAGCAAACAAGGCTGCTCCCAGAGCCCCCATGATTTGAGGATTCGGAGCGACAATCACCTTTTGGTTCAATGCAGCACTGATCGCTCGAACGACACCTTCATTTTGAGCCACACCGCCGCTCATGACTACATCGGGTTCTATCCCGCCTCTTCTGGCAAGGCCACAAGCTCTGGCAGCCACAGACTGATGAATACCAGCAACAATATTTTCTTTTGACGTCCCATTAGCTAATTGAGAAATCACTTCAGATTCAGCGAAAACAGTACAAGTACTGCTGATGGAAGCCGGTTCAGTTGCCCGACTATCATAGTCGGCTAGCTCTTCAATCGTAATTTCTAACACCCTGGCCATTACATCAAGGAATCGGCCCGTCCCTGCCGCACATTTGTCACTCATAAAAAATTGGTTGACCATACCGTTTTTATCAAGCATAATTGCTTTGGAATCCTGACCGCCGATATCAATGATGACACGGGCAGTGGGTATTACGTGAAAAATCCCCTTGGCATGACAACTAATTTCACTAATTTGCCGATCCGCTTCCTTAATAACAAATCGGCCGTAACCAGTGGCAACTATTTTTTGGATATCATCCAGCTTCAGTCCGCCTTTTCCAAGTACCGCTGCTATCACGCGTTTGGGACCCGTTGAGCCGGTACCGACCTGAACTACCTCCGCCGCAACGATGTGAGCGTTATGATCAAGTATGACTGCTTTAGATGATGCTGAACCTACATCAATTCCCATCGTAAACACGGGCAACCTCCTAATGTGAGCGTAAAATAACTGGTTATCGTTTAATTGGGGCAACAGTCTGAACAAATTCAACAAGTATACCTTCCGAATATCTTGGTCGCAAGAAATTGACAATAATATCGCTTGTCCCTTCTACAGCCTGTTGCTCCAATAGGCCTAATCCTTTACTTTCAAGTTCCTGGCGTACGGCTTCCACATCCTCGACCTCATAGGCTAAATGATGAATGCCACCTTTCCCGCCATTGTATTTCGTAAGAACGCCTTCCTTAGGAATAATAAATTCAAGCGGACTTTCCTTATCATGATATTTCGTAAAAATCAAATCCGCATGATAGGCCTCAACAAATCCTTGATAATCTATTTCAAGCCCGATCTTTTCCAAAAAACTATATGCTTTTTCCACTGTAGGAAGAACAATACCGACATGGTGCAATCTCATTGGTTTCACAGCTATCCATCCTTTTGATTTGATATAAAAATTATCTATCAAACTAAAATCGACCTTTTCACTTCAGCTATATCATATTTTTTAATCCCAGTAATTCCTCTTTGAAAATTGCTCCATTCATTCGCTTGACCTCTCCGTCAATTTTCGGAGCAAAACCCATTAAATCGATAATTTGAGTACGAATATCAATCCCAGGCGCTACTTCTATCAAATAAATTCCATCCCTGCGCAATTCAAAAACAGCTCTTTCCGTTATATAGAGAACAGTTTGATCGGTTTTCATAGCATATTGACCGCTAAAAGTAATTTGTTCTACCTGTTTTACAAACTTAATTTCCCGTCCTTCTTGTAAAACAATCAATTGACCATTTTCAACTTTTGTTTTTAACCCGTCCGTCGTAAAAGTACCACAAAAAAATACTTTCTTCGAATTTTGCGTAATATTAATAAATCCGCCACAACCCGCAATTCTTGTCCCAAATTTACTTACATTAATATTACCTGTTGCATCAACTTGAGCAAGTCCTAAAAAAGCAGAATCAAGCCCTCCGCCATCATAAAAATCAAATTGATAACCCTGATCAACAATGCACTCCGGATTACAACTTGAACCAAACTTGACACCACCTTGTGGAATTCCGCCGATGGGCCCTCCTTCTACCGTTAATGTCATATAGTCGCCAATTCCTTCTTCGTTGGCAACCATCGCGACATATTCAGGAACACCAATCCCAAGGTTTACAACAATATTTTTTTCAAGCTCCATGGCTGCTCTTCTACCAATCAATTTTTTAGTAGTTAACGCTGTACTTTGAACTCCACCTTCCGGTACTTTAATTTCGCCAGTAAGGGCCGGATCGTAATCACAACCCAAGCATTGCTTTTGATCTATTTCACTAGCTATGACAACAGCGTAAACATAGATTCCCGGTATTTTAACCAATTTTGGATCTAATGTCCCTGCCTTTACTATTTTTTCAACTTGAACAATTACCTTCCCCCCACTGTTTTTCACAGCTTGCGCCATCGATGTAGCCTCAAGAGACGCGACCTCTTTTTCAAAAGAGATATTCCCCGCTTCATCAGCATAAGTTCCCCTGATAAATGCAATATTGATGGGAAACGATTTGTACAAAAGTCTTTCTTCGCCTTTCGTACAGACAAGTTCTACTAAATCTTCTTGTGTCTTTGTATTGAGTTTCCCGCCTCCATTTCTTGGATCGACAAAGGTATTTAATCCAACATGAGTAACCATTCCGACCCGATGCGCTGCGATATCTCTTAATAGACAAGATAATATTCCCTGAGGCAAATTATATCCTTCGATCTCATTCTTCAAAACCAATTCACCCAGTTTGGGTACCATATTCCAATGACCGGATATAACTCTTTTTATCATTTTGGGATAGGCAAAATGATCAGATGCACTTCCGTCTCTATTGCCCTGGGCTGCAACAAAAGAAATCGTCAGCCCTTCCGGCTTTCCTGTAGCTAAAAATCTTTGTTCCAATGCTTTATTAAGCGTTTCCGGCAAAGAACTGCCCACAAATCCACTTGTAATGATGGTATCCCCATCCTTAACCAAGTTAGCAGCTTCTTCAGCTGTGAGTACAGTTACCTTTCTCATCGTTTCCTCCGTATAAAATTAGTATCCTGTATCTTCAGTCGTGATCTAGATCTGAACTTTGATATCACTGATAAAGCATTGCAAAAACCATGCCAAAAATATAAAGTTGGCAAGGATAAAAAAGCAGAGTAATTTTATAGAAAAGTACAGGAAAAATAGCTACAGCCAAGTATTCTCCACGTACTTTGCTGTTTTTCTAATTTTTAATCCAATTAATTCACTTGTATATAAAATTAACTATTTTTCACTTTTTTCTTATTTTATTTTAAATTGAGGCAAAATACCCCATGTGATGCATCATGACTCAAAACAATGCTATTTTTCTCAATCCCACGAATATTCAAATGATTTTTGCTTTCCACTTTTTTTTGCGATGTATTCTGCCTCAAATTTTACAAAAAAATAGCCAACCTCCAATCTTGGGTCGGCTATTCATCCTAAAAAGTATAAAATAATTCATAAAATGCTGTTAAAGACCATATTTTTTTATTTTCCGTAACACCGTAGTTTGGTCAATACCAGTAATTTTAGCGATTGCCCTACTACTAGAATTATTTTTCATTGCAGAACAAAGAATTTTCTTTTCAACTTCCGCTATCGCTTCCGGAATTGATATAAAACGATTGATGACAATCGTTTCCTTTAAATCATCTGAACCTGCAAAATTACTTAAAGAATGAATTTCCGGTGGCAAAGAAGAAAGTTCCAAATAGTCCCCATTACTGAGAACAACCATTCTTTCCATGGCATGACGTAATTGACGCACATTTCCAGGCCAATCATATTGCTCTAAGATTTTTAACACATCAGCATTGATTCGCTTATTCTGACCATAACGCTGATTACATTTATTGAGAAAAAAGATGCATAACGGCCGAATATCTTCAGGACGATCCCTAAGGGGCGGAATATAAATCTTGATGACGTTCAAACGATAATAGAGATCCTCTCTGAATTTATGATTTTTTACCATAACATCCATATTTTTGTTCGTAGCCGCCAAAATTCTCACGTCAACAGGGGTTGGAATACTATCACCTACTTTCGTCATTTTCCCTGTATCAAGTACTCGCAAAAGCTTCACTTGCAAATCAAACGGGAGATCGCCAATTTCGTCGAGAAACAAAGTTCCTCCATTAGCAGTTTCAAACAAACCTTTCTTTCCTGCTTTATTCGCTCCTGTAAATGCTCCACCCGTATATCCAAAGAATTCAGATTCCAAAAGATTTTCAGGAATAGCGCCGCAATTTACTGCTACAAAAGGCGCAGCCTTGCGTAGACTATGATCATGAATATATTGCGCCACAACTTCTTTCCCGACCCCTGATTCACCAGTAATTAAAACAGTGATATCTACTGAACTCACTTTCTGCGCGGAAACAAGTAAATTTTTCATCTTATCACTGACAGCTATAGGGCCTGTAGATTCACTATCGCCTTGCACTTTTTCCAACTGTTTCCTTAATTTAGCTAACTCTGACATATCACGGCAATTGCCTACAACGAGGCGCACCTTTCCTTCTCGATCAAAAATAGGATTGGCCGTCATCATAATCACTTTTCCCGGCACCATATCATAATGAGTTCGCGTAATCGACTTTTTGAATTTCAAAGCATCCAAAATAGCCGCTGAAAAGGGACGTGTTAACCAAAAATCCTTAAAACTTTGTAGCAGAATAGATTCTTTATTAATATTCATAATTCGACAATAGGAATCATTAACGAAAACAACCATAGAATGATCATCAATAACGAGCATTCCATCGTAAGATTGCTCGATAACCGCCGATATTTCATCATAAGAAAGGCAACGGTTACATTCATTGGAAGATTGTAAAATAGTAGTCAATCGTCTCACTCCTCGCATCAAAACAATACATTGCCATAGTCAAAAATAAATTTATCTGAATCAATATTCAGTTTTAGGTTCATATTGACGACATCGTGGATCTCATTATAAATAATGTAAATGTAAAATGTCCATTCTAAAATTCCTCCTTAATTAAATTTTATATCACTAGCAATAATCTCCTAATCAGCGGTATAAAAAAAGACTGCACTTTCTGATCGTCGTTATTCAAACGACAATCAGAAAAGGAGCAGCCTTTCAAATTTAGTCTACCACATTTCTAACCCTTTTAAAACAGGCAATCTAATTCAGCGAGAAATTTCGGAATAAGCTTGTTGTTATCCTCTAAGCCATGGATAAATCGCAAATGAATGATGAAATTTTCTTATTCATATAACTTACGGTAATACAAAATATGCACAAGATATATTTTCGCTATTTAACTAAATGATATAAACTTGACATAACCCGCAGTACAAAAAAATCAATTAGCGAACATTATGCGTTATACAAAAATTATTATGCAGGTTAGCGAAAGGATGATTATACACATGTTAAAGAAAATGGCATTAAAACTACTCTTAAAAAAATGGAATAAGGGCAACTTCTCTGTGATTTTTTGGGATGGTGAAAAAGAAAATTTTGGACAGGGAAACCCCTCTTTCACCCTAAAATTTAATCAAGAACCCTCTTGGCAACTAAATAACGATGACATCGTGTTGACTTTAGGAGAAGCTTATATGGATGGTATTATCGACCTTGAAGGGTCGATGGATGAGGTATTGCGGGTAATTACCGAAAATAGCCTTCCCGAAATGAAAAATGAACATACTATTGCAAATAAAATTTTTGAGCCAAAAATTCAAAAACAGAATATTCATCGTCACTATGATTTAGGAAATGATTTTTTCTCACTGTGGTTAGATAAAACCATGAGCTATTCTTGTGCCTATTTTAAGACGCAGAAAGATACACTTGAACAAGCTCAATTACAAAAAATTGATCATACTTTAAAGAAACTTAACTTAAAACCGGATGAAGAACTTTTAGATATTGGAAGCGGTTGGGGCTGGCTGATTATTCGGGCCGCACAGCAATATCATGTAAAGGCTACCGGAATTACTTTAAGTACGGAACAATATGATAGAACGAAAGAACAGATTCAAGCACTGGGTCTAGAAAATCAAGTCAAAGTTTATTTAACAAATTATCAAGAATTAGATTCTGATAAATTTCAGTTTAATAAAATTGTGAGTGTTGGCATGTTTGAACATGTAGGAAAAGGAAATCATAATCAATATATGAAAAAAGTTCACGAGCTTCTTGTTCCAGGTGGTATATCCTTATTACATACGATTACAGGCATGTTTGAGGAACCCGGCAACTCATGGATGAAAAAGTATATCTTCCCTGGTGGTTACGTACCGTCGCTTAGAGAAACAATTTGGGCATTACCTGAATATGATTTTCACTTATTACACCTTGAAAGTTTACGTCTTCATTATGCCCTGACTCTCGACTACTGGTATAATAATTTTCTGGAACATATTGATGAAATTCGACAAAAATATGGAGAACGTTTCGTTCGTATGTGGAGTCTCTATTTGCAAGGCTGTGCCGCTGCTTTTCGCGTATCCGGCTTAGATGTTCATCAATTATTATTTACCAAAGGATTAAACAACGACTTGCCTTTAACTTATAACTTCATTTATAACCAAAAATAACTGTGAACGAAATTGATTGCCTTCATCGAATCCAAAGATGGCATGAGCCAATCAAAAATTCCTTAAAGATAAAATAATCCTTATCCAATTTATTTGTGGATAAGGATTATTCATTTTCGCCGTTAGACATGATACACACTTTTCATTGCAATAAAAACAGTTACAATCTCTGGGTCAAATTGAATTCCCTTTTCTTCGCTAATGACTTGTAGCGCTTTTTCTTCAGTTAGCGCCTTATGATAGATTCGATCCGAAATCATGGCTTCATATGCATCGGCAATGCTTAATATACGAGCATATAATGGAATTTCTTGAGAACTTCTTCCGGTCGGATAACCACCCCCATTAAATTTTTCATGATGATAAAGAATTGCTTCTGCTATATCATGAAATTCAGTTAGGTCTTTCACTATAGAAAATCCGATCTCTGGATGCTTTTTCATAGTTTCAAACTCATTCTCAGTCAATTTTCCAGGGTTATTTAGTATCTGCTTAGGTATTTTTATTTTACCAATATCATGTAATTGTGCTGCAATCATTACATCATTTAGCTTTCGGCCTGAAAGATGTAATTTACCAGCTAAATTTACAGCTATGCTGGAGGTATTGCAACAATGCAAAGCTGTAATAGGGTCGTAATTAGCTATTGCTTTGAATAAAAATAAGGCAGTTTCTAATTTCATTTCAATTTTTTCGAAAACTTTTGAATGCATAATCAGGCACCTCAATGCTGAAACGAGATTTCTACTTCTCCACGTTACACATGGAATTTAGTCACTGAGGTCTGCAAATCTTGTGCTAGTTGGGCCAGAGCTTGACTAGAAGTTGCAATCTCTTCCATTGAAGCCAGTTGTTCTTCGGTGGCTGCCGAAACCCCTTGGGATTCACCCGCTGATTTTTTACTAAGATCATTGATCTTCTTGACCGAATCAACAATTTGCTGGCTGCCAGTAGCCATTTGCTGAATGGCTGCCGAAATTTCCTTAACTTGATCAGACACCTGACCTACTACATTCATAATTTCCTTAAAAGCAATTCCAGCATCATTGACCACCTCAGTCCCAGTCTGGACTTCTTGCGTACCTTCGTTCATAGCTACAACCGCTTTATCCGTTTCCCCCTGGATTTCGCCGATTAGTTCAGCAATCTTCTGGGCTGCTTCCTGAGATTGCTCGGCCAGTTTTCGCACTTCTTCTGCCACTACTGCAAATCCCTTGCCCTGTTCTCCGGCCCGAGCGGCTTCAATCGCGGCATTTAAAGCCAGCAAGTTCGTCTGCCCTGCAATACCAGAGATGGTGTCCACGATCTGACCAATTTCCTTAGACCGTTCGCCAAGTTTGGCTACCACCTGTGCAGATGTGTTGACGGTATTTTCGATTTGACTCATCTGCTTAACCGCTTGTTCCACTTCTTTATCGCCATTTTTAGCTTTATCGGCCGCCTGAGCTGAATGATCCGCCAACTGATTAGCATTGGCGGCTATCTGTTGAATCCCCGCTGACATTTGCTCCACTACGGCAGAAGCATCATCGGCTGCTTCCATTTGTGCATTAGCCCCTGCAGCTACCTCAGTGATAGACGAAGCAATTTGGTTAGTCGCTTGGGCCGATTGTTCAGAGTTAGCGTTAAGTTCTTCGCTAGAAGCTGCCACCTGTTCAGCATTGATGGTTACCTGCTTAATCAAGGTCTTAAGATTTAGAACCATCGTATTAAAAGCCGCCGCTAATTGACCAATCTCGTCCTGACTATTGTTCATCTCCACTTGTTCCGTCAAGTCGCCAGCTGCCACTTTACGGGCCACCACAGCCAACTTGTTGACTGGTCGTGATATGCTGCGAGCCGCAAAAAAACCTATAATCATACCCAAAATAGTGGCAAATACAGCAACAAACAAGGCTACTGTCCTAGTCTGTTTGGCATGATCCACAGCCCGATTCAATGAATCAGTAATTTGTTTATTACGAAGATTTTGGTACTCAGCCAATTTATCATTCAACAACTTGGCAGTTGGCGTCAATTCGCTTAGCATGATCTGACGGGCTTCATCGTCTTTACCTGCTTGAATCAGAGCTACAACCTTTTTCTCGGCAATTTCTGAATACTTATCGTCCAATGCCTTTACTTCGCTGCCTAAGCGTTTTCCTTCTGCCGTGACGGAATTTTTAATGAGTTCGTCTTCAATATTTGTATTCTCGTTGGCTACTTTCTTGTAGTCACTCAACAATTGCGGGTTTTTGGTAATATAATATCCGCGTATATAGCCGACCTCTTCAAAAGCATTGTTATTGATTTTATTGGTTTGGAGTAAGCGTGGCAAATCCGTAGTATTTACGCTATCCACCAGTTTTTCTACGTCATTTACCTTCCATATGGTGTAAGAAAACCCCACCGCAGCCACTACAACAACCAGTAAAAAATAAGTTATCATTTTTGTTGCTAAATTCATTTTCATATTTCCCGCCCCTATTTCTAACAGAACGGATTCGCCTCCTTAATTGGTAAGATTAGTCCAACAATAGAAAAAACATTCTGAACCTCCTAAATCCACTTGCCCCCACTGAATGACTTTTAAAACCATTTAACAAAGATAATGTAACACAACTAAATTGTGTTACATTATCTTAAAATATTAAAGTAACATATTGTATGATTATTGAATATTAAGAAGCATTATGGAGAATATACCAAATTATGAAATATGTAGAACCGAATTGCACAAGCAACAAATTGATGCAGTAAAAAGTTATTAAAAAACGAAATTTACGTGATTGTCTTCTTTTTGTTTTAGGGATTAATAGCGGTTTGCGGATCTTCGATTTGTTACAAAAATTTTTGGCTATTGGGCTTATAAAAGTGGCGCGGATTGTAACTAGAATTCAAATACTACTTAATCATTCAGCTCCTGGTGTAACATTAGCTTACATAGGAATTAACAAAAGATGAGTTAGATAGTATTTATATAAATCTAACCTATAAAAGCATAGCAAAAATTGACAAAAGAAGAAGGAAAAAGGGAAAAAATGGCGTAGTTATTATATAAGATTATTTAATGAATGCGTAACACAATTTAGTTGTGTTACTTGAATAAATTTTATATTCCATATTTCCAGTAGAATCATGGAAAAATCCGCTCCTCTGACTATAATAATTTGCAATATATTATAGCAGATTGGAACGGATTTTATTTTAAATCGTTGACCGTTGATTGTGCAATTTTTGGCACTGATTTAGTTAAGATTCTATGCCAAGTAACGGAAATCTTGATGCGAATTCTGTTTTCCTGTGTAAATACCATCAATTTATTTCATATAATTTCTCATTGATCGATTTTTGCATAGCCATTCCTTCTTCTATCGAATAGTCGACAACCAAATCCTGTTTTATTGCAACCAAGCGATTTCCCATGCCATTATGTAATAATTCCACCGCATGATAACCCATTCGCGTCGCATTCACCCGATCTAATACAGTTGGCGTTCCGCCGCGTTGTATATGACCTAAAATGGTTATTCGCGTATCAATCCCGGTTTGCGCTTCAACTTGTTTGGCAATTTCGCCAACATGATCTTTGCAGCCTTCGGCAACAATGATAATATGATTCGTTTTCCCTTGCTTCTGCGCCGCTAAAATTTTATTGCAAATGTCTTTTTTGACATCATAGGCTTTTTCAGGAACAAGTATGGCTGTAGCACCTGTTGCAATGCCGATATTTAAGGCCAAGTATCCGGCGCGTCGCCCCATCACTTCAACCAGGCTGCATTTTTCATGACTCTGGGTCGTATCTCTGAGTCTGTCCACAGCCTCCATACCGATATTACATGCCGTATCAAAACCGATTGAGTATTCCGTACATGCAATATCATTGTCAATCGTACCCGGAATCCCAATCGTCGGTATGCCAAGCTCACTGAGTTTCTCAGCTCCGCAAAATGAACCGTCACCACCGATAACCACGAGGCCATCAATACCGAATTCATGCGCTTTTTCTACGGCTTTCTCACGGCCTGCCTCTTCCATAAATTCTTTACATCTTGCTGTATAAAGAAATGTTCCTCCCTTTTGGATGATATCCGACACAGAAAGCGCATTGAGTTCGATAACATCACCATGAATCAAACCGTTATAACCACGCCGAACGCCAACAACTTTCAGGCCAAAACCTATTGCCGCTCTTACAACGGAACGAATTGTCGCATTCATCCCCGGAGAATCGCCGCCGCTTGTCAAAACACCAATTTTATTTATCTGATTCATTGTTTTTCACCTTCAATGAATATAGTTTTTTCTGTTAAACACCACTTCTTCGAGAACAACCGCATGATATACCGCATCTACTACATTTTTACAAAATGACTATCATTAACTAAATGTGCACATGCACTTTATTTTAAGATAAATATAGCACTTCAACATTAAAAATTCAACATTATTTTCAGAATTTTAATTGTTATCCATATTAATTTAAATAAAACACTGTGTATTTACTATATTATAAGTCGTATTTCGACTTTACAAATTTTTCTAAAAATTGTATGGACAGGTCTTTTTGTTAGTGCCAATCTAACCACAACCTAGATGTGCTTGTGCACACAGTGAAGCATTGAAAATATGAGTAGTTTCTGTCCGATGATTTTAGCCTTAACAGCATTAAATCCGATTTATCATTATCTGCGTAGACGTACCGGCATATGTATAATAACAGCCTTCTGCATAGTAAATCCTGGTAGAGTATCATTTGAGCGGTGCCGTAATAAATGTTCTTAAACCGCATCATCATTTCTTCGTTCTACCATCCGTCATTATGTAAGATAAAAGAACTCGATAATCGTTTTAAAACAGGCGTATTATTCGATTCCCGCCCAGTCGATGTGCTCAGCCTAATCAAGCAAACAAACGCCGACTACCTGCATCCACATTGGCATTACCTTGATTCTGAATGGATCAAGAGTGCCTGTGAAGCCGGCATCGGCGTCAATAGTTATACGATCAATACCCCAGAAGAATTTGCTTTTGCCAATAAACTAAGTCTTAACGGCATATTTAGCGATTATCCCGATCGCTGGCTAAAGGGCTAATTTTAAACAAGCAACTACCTGCTCGGCTTTTTTATCAAAAACATGTATCTCCCCACTCCCCGGTGTCACAACGATAGTATCGCCAATTTCCGGCAGCGTTTGTGGCACTGGGATTTTTATTGGTTAATCAAATGTTAATAAATGATAATTATCATAGGACTATAACATTCTGCAGATTCGAAGCGATGGGGAAAATTTTTCTGACCACGATTCAATAATTGTAAGCCGGAGGAGGAAAACAGATGATGTTAACCAACTATCTAAAAAAAGGAAAAGAATTGGCTAACAATGGTGATTGGCAGCAAGCTAAACAGATATTTTGCAAAGCAATTCAAATAATGCCCGACTCTGCCGAGGCTCATTATTATCTAGGTATAGCAAGCAAAGAACTTCAAGATTGGGAAAAATCAATCGAATATCTAAGCCTGGCAATTGCCCTAGCTCCCAATTATTCAGAAGCACATTTCATGTTAGGAATTATCTTTAGTGATTGTCGCCAATGGAAAGAAGCCGCGGCATCCTACTACAATACCATCAAACTAAAACCGGACTGGGCAGAAGCCTATTTCCGTCTTGGCATTGTTCTCATCTCCCTTAACCGCCCCGAAGGAGCGGAATCATGTTTTCGTACCGTAATCGGGCTAAAACCTGATTATTCTGATGCCTACAATAGTTTAGGCATCCTCTATTCCCGAAGAAATATGTTATCGAAAGCACTGCAATCTTTTTCCCGCTGCGTTGATCTCAATCCTGACCAGCCTATTGCACACAATAATCTGGGTCTCACTTTACAAAAGCTAAAACGATATCGTGAAGCCGAAATGAGTTTTAAAAAAGCAATCGAATTAAATCCCCAGTATGCCAAAGCATTTAACAATTTGGGATTAATTTACGAACAGCTAGATCGCTTGCCTCAAGCTGTCGACATGTTACAACACGCCATTAAAATCCAGCCGGATTTTTTGCTGGCCTATCATAATTTGACCGTGATACTGGTTAAAATCAATCGATTCGCTGAAGCGGAAAACTATCTGCGACAAGCCATTGATCTAAAACCCGATTTTTACGAAACATACCGGCGGCTGGGAGTCGTTCTAAAAAAAATGCGTCGGTTAAAGGAAGCAGAACTTGCCTATCAAAAAGCGCTTGAATTGGCTGATTCCGACCAAGCCGTATCCGTGCGACACGTGCTGGGCGTTTTATATCTTCTTTGCGGACAATTCGCCAAAGGCTGGCCCCACTATGAATACCGCCGCATTGTTTATGAGCAGCACATTTATGCCCCACCAACCCCGCAAATCAGCAATGTCCCCTACTGGCAAGGCGAGTCGCTGTCCGGAAAAAGCCTGATCCTCTTCTTTGAGCAAGGACTGGGAGATACTATCCAGTTTATAAGGTATTTACCGCAACTTTCTAAAGCAGCGCGGAAAGTAACGGTAATTGTCCAATCCGGGCTACAACAATTATTGAGTTATTCCCTGAACAATAACATGTATAACGAGAATAACCTGCCGAGCGAGCCATATGATTTTGCCTGCTCCGTACATAGCTTGCCTGCGCTGTTTAAAACTTCAGCAGAAACCATTCCGAATCTTCCCTACATCACTGTTGAAAACACGTTCGCAGCAAAATGGCAAAATACGCTTGGTAAAATGATCGGCGGCCGCCGGTTTCGCGTCGGAGTCGTATGGGCCGGAGATCCCTACCATGAAAATGATTGCAACCGCTCAATCCCTTTTGCCACTTTTCGGCAACTTTTCAACGTGGAAAAAACTGACTGGGTTAGCCTGCAAGTCGGGAAAAGAGCGGGTGATTTACCACTACTGCCTAATGTGACAAATCTATCGCCGCGATTAACCGACTTTCATGAAACCGCAGGAGCGATCAAAAATCTTGATCTGGTCATTAGTGTGGATTCGGCCGTAGCTCACTTGGCGGGCGCCATGGGTAAACGAACCTGGACCCTGCTGCCATTCGATTGCGATTGGCGATGGCAGCTAGATCGTGAGGACAGCCCTTGGTATCCGTCGCTGCGTCTTTTTCGTCAGCAAAAGCCGGGGAACTGGCAAGATGTCCTTGACAGAGTTCAAAATTCTTTACGAAATATTTGATAGCTATTCGCAGCTCCGTCAATGGCTCTTGTCTTCTCATCGGCTTTTAGCTGCCGGGCTACTACGGGCACGGTTGCGGCAATGACACCTGTATAATTGTTATAGCATATTTCTACCATTAAAATAAAAACCAATAGAATCCCAACACGCTAATAACAAAAGCTGTTCCTAAATATAACGTTTTCTTAGGAACCCTTTCTGGGTTCGCGATGTGACTGCGGCCGCATCGCCATGATCATCATCCCAATTAGCCAATGTCTCTCCTTGTTATCTCAGCCTACTGCTTACATGCCCATTGACCGCGGCGAGGCCCCTGCCCCAGAAAAGACAGCCGAGCCAGATCGGAGTAACCGCAATATTCGCAAATGCTTTTCTTTCCAGCGTTTTTGTGGTAAAATGCCGATGAAACATAAAATTTATGTTAAAGGAGATACAGGTTTATGTTTAAATATGGTATATCGGATATTGTAGCAAGCCGGGAGGTTTGTGTATATTAGACGATACAAAAACCTCCCATAAGTTATAACTATAACTTTCAGGAGGATAAAAAATTGAATAGAATAGATATGAAAAAATTAGGGTTCACCGATAGGTTTGCGGCTGAATCTACTTTATATAATGATCTTTATGTTGGGCGTGCTTTTTCTCAAGCGAAAGATTTATATAAGGTAATGTGTGAAAACGGTGAAATGATGGCCGAGGTATCCGGTAAATTTCGTTTTGAAGCGAAAACGCTATCTGATTTTCCGGCGGTAGGCGATTTTGTCATGCTTGACCGGGATGTAAGCGCAAACGGGAACGCCATTATTCATCATGTGCTTTCAAGAAAAAGCGTCTTTATCAGAAAGGCGGCCGGAACATCAAACAACGAACAGGTTGTGGCGAGTAATATCGACACGGTTTTCATATGTATGTCGCTGAATAACGACTTTAATCTGCGTAGGTTGGAGCGTTACCTGTCCATCGCTTGGGATAGTGGAGCGGTTCCCGTTATCGTTTTGACTAAATCGGATTTATCTGACGATGTGGAACAAAAACTCCATGAAGTGGATACTGTCGCCGTTGGCGCCGATGTTCTTGTTACCACGGCCAGGCGTGAGGACGGCCATTTCCAGATAATGCGGTATATTAAAGAAGGCCAAACAATCGCGTTTATCGGTTCATCAGGCGTTGGCAAGTCTACTCTTATCAATCGCTTAATTGGAGAAGATAAGCTGGATACAAAAGGACTTAGAAATGACGATAAAGGAAAGCACACGACCACAAGGCGCGAGCTTATTTTGCTAAAAAATGGCGGCATAGTCATTGACACGCCGGGAATGAGAGAGCTTGGCCTGGAAAGTGCTAATCTGTCTAAAACCTTTGCAGATATTGACGAGCTTGCGTTTATGTGTAAATTCCATGATTGTACGCACGCCAGCGAACCGGGTTGTGCGGTGCAAAAAGCGATTTTCGACGGTACTCTTTCCGTCGAAAGGCTTTTAAGCTATCAAAAACTAAAGAAAGAGACAAAATACGAGGGTCTTAATTTCAAACAAATTGAAACTACGAAGCTGAATGAAATGTTTAGCGGTGTAGGTGGTATGAAGAACGCCCGAAGGTTTGCAAAAAGTAAAAATCGGGAAAGGTAAAATCTTTAAAAAAGGAGAATGGCTTATCATCCTATATTATTTGGAGTCGGTGTTATGCGGAGCAAAGGCTATCGCATAACAAACATGCTGTGAGATAGCCTTTGCTCCATCCTAAAACTACAATTTTAGGAGGAGCATAATGGGTTACAAGAACGCAGTTAGTATATTTCCCACCGATTTGTTAAAAGCAATACAACAGTATATCGACGGTGAATATATTTATATCCCACGAAAGGCAGAGAATAAAAAACGTTGGGGGGAAGTAAAACCAAGCAGGCAATATATTCAGAAACGCAACGAGATGATTTTTTCCCAGTATCAAGACGGTATTTCGGTTGAGGATATTGCAAGCTGTAATTACTTATCACCCAAAACAATCTACAAAATATTGGCTGATATGAAAAACCAATGCTAAAGTGAGAGCGACATGGTGATTTTGCCTTGTCGCTTTTTTGTTTCTGAATTATCTTGTAGGGTGCATTGTAATAATATAACTACTATAATTGATTTATAGCAGCAAGATAAAGGATTAATGGAGGACGATTATTATGTACACATTTACAAATCAATTTATTTCCAATCAGAATAACATGGAATTTTTGAAAGCTACCATGATGGGGCCTAATGCCATGCGAGTAGCAGAGGAATTAGCGTCATGCCTAAACATCAATGAGAATATGCATATACTTGACCTTGGTTGCGGGTGCGGTCTTTCCACGCTCTTGCTGACACAAAAATACGGCGCAAAAGTTTTCGCCGCCGACTTGTGGATTTCACCGACTGAAAACAATGAGCGTTTCAAATCTATCGGGATTGACGATAAAGCCGTTCCGATTTCAGTAGACGCAACCAAAGGATTGCCTTTCGCAAACGGATATTTTGACCTGTTGTTTACTGTGGACGCTTACCATTATTTCGGTGATACGGCGGAAATGCTCCCGTCGCTCATTCCTTTTGTGAAAAAGGGCGGCTATATCGCCGTGGCTATTCCCGGCTTAAAATACGAATTTTGGAAAAATATTCCCGATGATATGCAGCCGTTTTGGAATAACGAGATGGAAAGAACTCTGCACTCTGTTGATTGGTGGAAGGATTTGTGGAAGAGGACCGAGGGCATTGAAATGGTGGACAGCCGTGAAATGGCCTGTTGCAGACAGGCGTGGAAAGAATGGCAGACCGGTTATCATCCCATTGTCGCTGAGGACATCAAAATGATGGAGGCTGAGGGCGGAAAGTATTTTAATCTTGTTCAGTTGATTGCTAAAGTCATTTGAATGGCGACCATCGCAATAAAAATAAGCTTTAAAATAGGCATTTTAATTAGCCAATTTTGAAGCTCATTTTGTATTGTCAATCTTATTCGGGTTTCGTATAAACGTTCAACCCTATTTTTATTTCTTCCGCTCCCGGCAAAGCTTGATTGCCTTCACTACTTGCAATAATGATTGATTTGCCACTACTCGACTTGCCAAAGCGCTTGGATAAATCGACGGTAATGGTCAACTTATCGCCTTCAACTTTCATTTCCACGTTTTTCATTTCATCATCTCCTATATAATCGCTGTTAAATTAATTAAAAACGCTATTAGAAAAACCATAATAAATAACCGCAAACAAGATTAAATATACATATTATTGGCATGCCAATGACGAAAGACCGATGGCGTGTTTTATGACGGAATACGTACATCCCAAGAAGAATACCAACAGCACCAAAGACCAAGGCCCAAAGAAAAAAAGTTCGTTCCCTTATACGCCACTCATTCCGTCTAGCCCGCCGCTTATCTAGCCTAACCATAATAAACCCGGCAAAATTCCAAAGAATATATAGTACCATTATATCTTTTCCATCGCCTCCACAGTGACCTTTGCATTCATTCAATCCATTACGCAGCTTTCTACTGCCGGACCGATTGCCACATTAATGACTGCATCACAAGACTCACGCCATCAGCAAAGCCTTGTTTATAGAATATCTCGCCAGCAACCGTTTCTTTCCACGTAAAACCTTCCTCCAATTTATTTAGTTTTTCAACAGCCTCTTTTGATAGCGTTGCAGCTAATTCTTGCTGCAATCGATCAATTTCCTGCTCCGCCCAATAATAATCACCCGATACTTTTCCTAATTTCATCAGGTTACCCTCATTGTGCATCGCCCGCAATTCCCGTGTCGCCGTTTCAAAAATACCCAAACCTTCGCTCATAAAATATTCATCCCCCATATTCAGGCTGCAACGGGGGCTCCTTCCACCAATAAGGTGTGGAACCCGCCGTACACCCCGTCTAAGGAGGAAATTAAAAAACGCACGCGAGGTCTCTTGCTGACCTACACATGCGCTTTGCTTTCTCGTTTGCATATCTATGCATGCAGCCGCTAAGCTCCGTCCAAACAACCCGCTTATTATACCGAACATACCGTCGCTTGTATCAATGAAGGGCACACGGTATAATAATAAGTATCGTCGTGGACAGTTCGCTGTTACGTGTAGGTGCTCATCCACCTGCTCGTGCCTGTAAGTGTGACCGCACTTTCAGGACACGGCGACTTTTTAATTTCCACCTATTTCTAATTATAGTCCCTTGTCCAAAGATTGCAAGTAAACAGGCCGAAAAAAATCGATGACTAGACAAATAGGCGTTTTCTTATGACTTTAATAAGTTGTGAGCTTTTTTTTATTTTATGGTATTATTACTCATATAAAAAATGATAAAGTAGGTAGATATAGTGGACAATTCTAAAAATATATACTTATTCTTGTTTTACAACGGAGAAATTTTAGTACAAAAAAGTAAAGAACTCATCCATATTCCTTTGTTAAACGATATCAGCAATTTACCAATCGAACCAACGGCCCTTCACTTTATCGGCTCGTTTAACGACACGGCCTGCTATGTTGGTATTCTCAAGACTACCAACATCCCTGATGGATTTTTCCTCCGCCAACCAAGACAGCTCTATGGATACTTAAAAAATGATCTAATGAAATTCACTTTGCGCAGCTTTCATCTTGTAAATTGGCTAAAAAACAATAAATTTTGTGGCCGTTGCGGGGGAAAAATGGTTCCATCAACGGATGAACTCGCCATGAAGTGTACGGACTGTGATTTTCTTGTTTATCCGCGACTTTCGCCTGCGATGATCGTTGCTGTTGTCAAAGACCATAAACTTCTTTTAGCACACTCAAATAAATTTCCCTCTGGCAGATATAGCGTACTCGCCGGATTCGTCGAACCTGGTGAAACACTGGAAGATTGCGTAAAAAGAGAAGTCAAGGAGGAAGTGGGAATTGAAGTTAAAAACATCCGCTATTTTGACAGCCAGCCCTGGCCCTTTCCTGATTCACTTATGATTGCTTTTACAGCTGAATACTCATCTGGTGAATTATCTATTGATAACAACGAAATTCTAGCTGCCGATTGGTTCTCCCCCGACAATTTTCCGGACTTACCCGGTAATGAGAGTATCGCCAAACGATTAATTAATTGGTTTACAAATATAGAACATTCCGCTAGCTACCACTCTCCCATGCCCAAATAGACCAGTCTTGACAAAACCAACGTTCCAGCGTATCGTTCAGTTAGTACAGTTTTAATTCAAGAAATCATTGAGAGTATTTCTAAAAATATAATCGAGGTAAAACAACATGGATAATATATTGAAAACTGAAAACCTATATAAATCTTATTTTAATAAAAAAGCATTGCAAGGAGTAAATCTAACGATACCACAAGGAAAAATAGTAGGCCTCCTTGGACCTAATGGTAGTGGTAAAACTACTTTTCTAAAAATAGCAGCTGGCCTATTACATCCCTCTTCCGGCCAAATGCTCATAGACGGTCAAGAACCCGGAGTCTATACAAAGTCCATTGTTTCCTATTTGCCTGACATCGAGTATTTTTTCAAATGGGGAAAAATAAAAGATGCCGTTCAATATTTCAACGATTTCTACTCTGACTTTGATGAAAAAAAAGCCTTTGAGTTACTGGAATTTATGAAACTGGATACCAATAGTAAGATTAAAAGTTTATCAAAAGGTATGAATGAAAAATTAAAGCTAACATTAGTGCTTTCGCGAAAAGCAAAACTCTATATACTTGACGAACCGCTTGGTGGTGTAGATCCTACTACTAGAGAAAAAATATTAGATGCAATCATCAATAATTTTAGTAAAAACAGTTCAATGATCATTACGACCCATCTTGTAAATGATATTGAACGAATTTTTGATGATGTAGCATTTATATCCGATGGAGAGATCGTACTACAGGGGAATGCGGAAGAATTAAGACTGAGCAAAAACAAATCTATTGATGAATTGTACCGGGAGGTATTTCAATAATGTTTAATCTTATAAAATATGAATTAAGAGGAAAGTTTTTAACCATACTTGGTATTTGCCTAACTGTTATAATAGGAAATCTCTTCTTAATGACGAAAAGTGCTACCGGGGGAATCGGAATACCTGTACTATCAACTATACTAGGGATCGGTGCCCTAATTGTCATATTTATATCTTCGTTAACACTCCTGAGTGATTATTTGTATGATGACCAAGGTTACTTATTATTTACACTTCCCCAGTCAGGTGTGTCAATAACAGCCTCCCGACTGATAGCCGCTGTAATTCAAATAAGCATTGTTGCAATTGTGTCTTTGTTAATGTTTTACTTGGTTGATCAAGGGAGAATATTGAATGTCCTATTGCGCGACATAGAGGTACAGGAACTAATATATTCTATCCTTCTGTATATATGGACCATTGTTTCTTGTTTAACATTTATATACTTCTGTATGGTTGTTGGCAAAATAGCCTTTAAAGGGAAAAAGTTAGGGAAAATAGGTTCGTTCATCATTTTTTTTCTATTAAGTATAGTAATGAACGGGCTAACGATCCTAATTTCAAATTTTTTCCCAAGTATATTGCAATTAGGTTCGATCAGAACAATTACGTTTAATATTGGGAGTACTCTATTTGATATTATTACCTTTGCAATATTATTCATGGCCACTTCCTATCTATTAGAGCACAAAGTAGATCTATAAGTTCTGATTTCTTCAAAACTAACGCTGCGAATCGACATACTCCTTATATTGGCGAAATTGCTTAGCATGTCCGTTGTTTGGCGAATCATAGTGGTTAAAACTAAAGCTTGTAAACTTGGATACATATTGGTGTTCAGCACTAATTTGACTAATTACCCGCTCAATGGGCGCAGGTTTAAGTCCAGGCGTAAATGTTTCCAGGTCCGACCATAGTTGAGTTTCTGGTCTAACTTCCCTAATTTTCGTCCCCAAGGCATCCAGCCATTTTCCAATTGTAGACACCGAAGCGTGGCCACAGCCGATTCCATCTTGAAGAGCAATAACATCAATGGGCGCCACTTTCAAAATATCTCCCCACATATCAGCATATTTAAAGACTCCTTGTCCCGTATTTTGATTAAAAAAAGGAGCAATCATCACCAGTTTGGCTGTCGTGTTATGAATCTCTTCGGTAATTTCCTTATATGCCCTTGCTATTCTTTTTTGTTTTTCCACGCCCTGAAAATTTACGTTATCAACCTCCATGGGTAGATAAAAACCGGCAATCGTGTTGGCATAAGTATTCCCGTATTGTCGCCATAATTCTTGAACAACATTTTTACTAAGGCTCACCTCATTGGTAAGCCATTTTTCATTATTGGCATAGTTCTTAAACCAATCATCATTCCAGTTCAATCCAAGCCAGACTTTCAAACCCTTCTTTTTTGCTTCATTTAATGAGATCTCAACCAGATCTTTAGAAGAAATCCGCGAAACTCCTGGAAGGGTAGTTGGATAATATGCTTGTTTATTCTTGCTATCTACTGTCCATTGCCATATGACGTGATGCATTGCAACCGCTTGCATCGCATCGTACTCGGCAGAAAAAGTGGGGCCTGTCCACTTGACTACAAGGCTAGGCTGGAAAAAACCTCCGTCTAATAGTTGAGCCCCGACAGTATTATTTTTCAATGTTGTTACTTCCTCCCTAAGCTCCTGTGTTGAGGCTGTCACATCTATCGGCCTAGCCAAAGCAATTCCATTTATTAAAATAAAGCTTAAACTGCCCGCTAAGAATCTATATAGCAATTTATCAAGTCGAATTTTCATGGTCTGGAGCCTCCCTCCGCTATCAGACTTCCACCACATCTATGGTTCAATACATACCCCAAAATGCCTGCTAAAATCCAATACCAATTTATTTATTTTGTTACTGATACTGGGTATTTTAGGAAAAAGTAACTGTCAGGGTATAAAAAAAGGACTGACGTGTAGCAAACACGCCAATCCTATAGGTTGTTTAACTAAAAACGGTTAACCTAACTTGTCAGTTATTTTTTTTATGATATACCACTCTTCTGAATTCGCAGGAATGGCATCATGCTAGTATCGCCCGTGAATGAGTTCAGAGTGCAACAAAAAATGTCTAATTAGCCGAATTACAACCTTCTATCCCGGATTGCCTAGGTCCATACGAACCTGACTTTCCATTTTTTCGAATTTCGAATAAAACAGCAGTGGAATAATTGCCAGCAGAAATACAAAGGCCGGGAACCAAATAAATGCAAATTGGATTCCTGTTAGACCAGAAATCGTCTGTACCTGATTCGGAATATAACCATAGAAGTTCAGAATCCACGCAGGTAAAGCCGCGCCGATACCGCTTCCAGCTTTGATGCAAAACGTGCTTCCGATTGCTATCAAAAATCCAGTGGAACGAATTCCTGTTTTCCATTCGCCAAAGTCAACTGCCGACCCTAGCATTGCGAATGGCATTGCGCAGGCAATTCCGCTCCCCATATTAGATAAAATCCAACCAATGATTACGCTGCTAAGATTACTGCCTGAAAAGTACATCATCATCTGCCCTAAAAATGCTGCTACCAATCCCATAATCCACGTATTTTTCTTACTTGTTACTTTGCAAATAAACGGGATTGCAACCATTGCAATAATCTGTAAAGAAGCGATGCTGTTTACAAAAGCGACCATATCTTTTTGTCCCATGTTATAAGTAAAGTAATAAATCACCGTTGAAGTTCTTCCCATCATAGCAATCCAAAAAAGCAAATTGCTGACAGTCATAATCACCCATGGCCAGTTCCCTTTGATTGCGAGAAAACTGTTTTTAAGAGGAATTTTTTCTTCCTGTTTTACACTATGTTTTTCTCTTAAATTCTTAAATGCATAGAGCGTCATCAATATGAAAACAATGCCAAAAATCATCGATGTAAAGAAAAATCCTTGTTTATCATCCCCCTTACCTAAAAAAGCTACCAAAGGCAGCGCGGTTGCATTCATTAGGAAAAATCCGACTTGCCCTCCAACCATGCGGAATGAATTCAGTACAAGACGTTCTTTCGGCTGTGGCGTAAGGGATGGCAAGATGGCTGTAATTGGGGTATTGAAACCCGTAAATACAATGTTTGCTAAAAAATATGTACCTCCTGCATAGATAACTTTCATCGTCGGACTTAAATTCGGCGCATAAAAGGTCAAGCCGCTGAAAACTGCAAATGGTATTGCAAGCCAAAGGAACCATGGTCGGCATTTCCCATATTT
Organism: Pelorhabdus rhamnosifermentans; assembly: GCF_018835585.1. Lineage (NCBI taxonomy): Bacteria > Bacillati > Bacillota > Negativicutes > Selenomonadales > Sporomusaceae > Pelorhabdus > Pelorhabdus rhamnosifermentans. The sequence goes on along the minus strand of NZ_JAHGVE010000002.1, from coordinate 319,196 downwards.
TGAATGGGTTTTATCAATGATGATGCCCCAAATCGGAGCATCTACACCGTCAATAATTCTTGCAAGAAGCAAAATCATTCCAGCTGCTATGATCGAAATTCCTGCTACATCGGTGTAAAAATAAAGAATATACGATGTTGCAAAACAATAAAGCAAATTGCCTGCGGCATCAAGCATCCCGTAACTGACGCGTTGTTTCAACGGTAATTTATCAGTTTCTGCATTTTTAGTATCCACTGAAATTACGCTTGAAGTTTCCACTTGCTCAAACTTTTTCGGCTGTTTCATAACATTAGACGTAGAATCCATAATCCATTTCTCTCCTCTATTTAAGATTGATAATCAGGATTTAATCCATACAGTCATTTCGCCTGGTATACGATTGCTCCATGCATAATAAGGAATCCATTTTAATTTTTTCACTTGCCATACAGGGCTACGATACGATTGATATAAGTTTTCTCCCCAAGAGCTTTCATCAAGCATCTTCCCGTTGGAAGTGATTGTAACAACGCCGTCTAATAATTCAGGTTCATATTGAACATGAAACATCGGCGTATCGCTGAGATAAATCCGGTGCAGATCTGGACCATTATCCGCTTCTTCGAGGCAATATACGAGAGGGCCTCTCATCACTGCTACCTTGCCAATATCTTCTCTTACCCTCGGATTTGCCTGCATAACTTCTACGGGCATAGCAAAGTGCAGATGTATGGCATCACCCGATTTCCATTCTCGCTGCAAATATACATACCCATTAATAATCTGTGCATTCACTGTTTCTTCGTTAATTTTTATTTCATAAGTTTTACACCATCCGGGAATTCTCAACGCATACGTAAAGTTTTTACTTCCTGCTAATGAAACCATGATATTTACATCTTCATCCCAGGGATAATTAGTTTTTATCGTAAATGTAACTTCCTCGTTATCAAATTTATGCGTCAATTCGCCTCCAATATAGAGATGCATCAATAAGATATTGCCTTTTCCCGAATAGATGTAACTGCCAAGGGCTGCAAATAATCGGGCAATATTCGGCGGACAACATGCGCAGCCAAACCATTTCTGCCGTTCAACTTGTACATGACGCCGCAATTGATCCTTCTCCGATGCTTCTGGCACCACTTCAAGCGGATTTACATAAAAAAACTTCTTACCGTCCATGGACATACCGCTCAAAATACCATTGAATAATTCTTTTTCGATAACATCTGCATACTGTGCTTCCGGAGAAATGTCAAGCATTCTACGCGCAAAGAAAACAGCACCGATTGAAGCACAGGTTTCGCCATAAACTGTGTCATTCGGCAAATCATAATCATAGGTAAACGATTCGCCGTAAGCTGAGGCGCCAATACTCCCTGTAATATACATCTGACGCTGCGTCATATTGTCCCAAATTCGTCTGCAGACTGCATACAATTCTTCGTCTTTAGTCAGCCTCGCTATATCCGTCATACCTGAATACAGATAGGTTGCTCTCACCGCATGTCCTTCTGCTTCCTGCTGACTGCGTAGTGGCCGATCTGCCTGATAATACTTATATTGAAAAAAGCTGTCTTCCCAGGGAAACTTATTACCATAACGTTTTCCTTCTTCTTTGAAGTACAAGGGATCTTTGCCTCTTTCATCGATAAAATATTTTGCTAGTTTCAGATACTTTTCATCATGTGTAATCTCGTAAAGCTTTACCAGCGCCAATTCAATCTCTTCATGTCCGGGATAACCATGTTTTTTCCCTTCTTCCGGGCCCAAGACCGTATCGACATAATCGACATACCGAATCATGGCCTTTAACAATTTATCCTTACCTGTTGCCTGATAGTAAGAAATGGCCCCTTCAATCATATGACCCAAGCAGTACAACTCATGATTATCCCTTAAATTCGTCCAGCGTTTATCTAGCCCATTGAGAATGTAATATGTATCCAGATAACCATCTGCCTGTTGCGCAGCACAAACGATATCAATCGCCTCATCAGCAATTTTTTCTAATAATTGATCCTCATGCCACATCAGAGAATAACCTACAGCTTCTATCCATTTGGCAAAATCACTGTCCTGGAAAACATGACCTTCAAATATTCCCTTTTCAAGTCCGGCGGCAATTTTAAAATTTTTGATACAATGACTTGGCTCGGCACCTTCTATCCGATCATTTAATGCCTCCCATTGATAGGGAATTACTTTCGTCCGAATCAACTCCATCAATTTTTGCCAGAATTGATCCTTGATTTTTATTTCATGAAGTGATACAGGTGTTGAGATTTGCTTATCATCCATAGAAATTCTTCCCTTCATTGATCATTCTATTTTGCGCGCACTTTCTCAAGGTGTCTAAAACAGTGTATAGCTCCTCAATTATAATTTTATTTATAAAATTCAGTTAATTTCATTTGAGAAAATATTTCATAGGAAAACAATATATTGTGTTTACTATATTTATAGTATAAAATGGAAATAGTTGTCACACAACTATCATTATATTAGAATAGGTGGCGAAATCCTATATGATATATTGTATTGCCAAAAACCAATATCCACTGAAGTATTTTTCCTGTGGTAAGTTGGTCAGTGATGAACCCTTCTTGCATTTACAAAGAAACCTCGACACTTTTGTCCTTTTAGTCGGCTCCGAAGGTAGCTTATATATTGCTCAGGATGATGAGCCTTATGAATTGAAACCGAATCAATTTATGCTGCTATTCCCCGGACATAAACACTATGGCTACCGTAAATCCGATCCAGGATTGCATTATTACTGGTGCCATTTCCAGACCTATCATAACCAGTACAAATTTCTGACAGCACAGCAAATGAATCAATATCTGCATGTTGAAAAAAGCACAGCAACAGAAAGCATTCTCAAAAATTATTATATTTTACCTGAATTCGGCGAAATTCTTGTAAAAAATCGTATCGACCTGATTTTTAACCAATTATTAGATTTATCTAACCGCAGTTATTATTCCAAAACCGCCGTCACCAGTTATATCCTGAGCTTTCTGCTGATAGAACTCTCTCAAAACTTCATCGATACTTTCACGCCGAAAATACAGGACATTTCAAACAGCAATTACAAAATCGTCGAAATATCCGAATGGATTAGAGTCAATTATAATAAGAATCTTTCCGTAAAAATAATTGCTGATAAATTTGGCTACAATCCGGATTACCTGTCCTTAGTTTTTAAAAAATTCACCGGTTATTCGCTGCTTAAGTATCTGAATAATATGAAGATATCTGCTGCAAAACAATTGTTGCTCAATTCTTCGGCAACAATCAAAGAAGTGGCATATGATACCGGCTTTACCGACGAAAAACATTTCATGAAACTCTTTAAGAAAATAGAATCCCTGACGCCTACCCAATATCGAAATACATTCTTCTGTAAGCACTTTAACAAAAGATAATTATATATATCACAAAAAGACAACAAGAAAGCACCCGTAAACGGCACTAATGCACTACACGCACTTTTCTCTTAACACCGTTTTTATCATGCTCTGTGCATTCAATATAAAGGCATTCATTGGCTGCTCTAACCTGCTGTGATCATCCCGAAACATTTTTTCATATTGAACTAAAATTTGTTTTTCAGTATATCCTTGTTCCGATAGACGAAGAACAAATTCTTTGGTTTCTTTCACAGCCAAGATACAATTTCGCCAGTAATCAGACGCACCACTTGCCTTTAGCAGCCCAAAATGAGGAGAAAAAATGACTCGGGGATTTATTTTCTGACATATATGAATCGAATCAAGTGCGGCAGCGCTGCTAGTGATAAAGGCAGGATAGATTTTCCCGGATTTACTCATACATCCTGTCGATTCGCTTGCAAATAAAATTTCGTTATTAACCAAAAATGATAAGGAACATTTTGTATGGCCTGGTGTTTCTATTACCTGAATATATAAATCACCTAGATCCAATATATCTCCGTCACAAATTACATGATCTACCTTCATCATAGCGTCATCGTATTCTTTTAGATCCTCTGCATCAAAAAGTTTTGCAGCTTGCGTACTAAGACTTCGAATTGTTTTTAAGGCATTTGACCTATTTAAAATTCGTTTGGCATATTCTGCTCCAAGTACCTTACTATTAGGCCATTCCTTTTTTAAACAGGGAATAGCACCAATGTGATCATAATGCGAATGACTAATAAGTATAACATTCAGCGTCTTTTTCTTAAGTATTTTCTTAATGTTACTGATAAGATTGGACGCACAATATGCCATACCACAATCAACTAATGCTGTTTTTTCTTCTCCCAATATTAAAAAAGCATTTCCGCCTTGTCCACCTGTAACATCCATAATTTTATCCATTTCATTATCATCCTTTACTACGGAACATTTGCCCCTTTTGCACACTAGTAGTCCAAAAGGTGTATTTCCACACAAAAACCATCCCTATCAGGATGGTTTTATTATACCATTTTGATAGGGATGGTTGCTTTTGTCTACACTGAGTCACAGAGCAAGTCCCTGTGATTCCAATCTCCATTCTCTTAGCAATGCTTGCCAAAGCAACTCAGTACAAAGGCGGTTTTGCTACTATCCACTGTTGTTGCTGCTGACCTTTGGGAAGCATATGGGCATCAAACCACATGTAATAGAATTTTTCTACCGGATTCACAACGTAACCATCCTGAAGATGATCAGCTGTATCATACGAGTCAGCCAGAATCAAAACGTCATCAGCTACTGTATCCGTCCCCATCGTATCATAACCGATAACGACTCTCCAGTGTCCACCCCAATCAATATTTTCGACCAATATAGGGGTATTATTTTTCAAATTTGCTATTATAAAGTCCCTAAATTCTTGTACGGTTGCAAAGGTCATACCATTTTTATTTGCAGTCGTTAAGCTAGAAGTAACATCCCAGCCAATCCTTTTAAAAAAGGTAACCATTTCTTTTGTATCTGTGCCTACTACTGGTTTTGTCCCCATTATTTTAGCGATTTTAAGCTCATCCCAGTTGTTGTTATCAAAATGAGTCAGAACAGTTAAAGCAGCCGCCGGACCACAGGTAATCTCTGTAGTTTGTTGATATGTCTTATATTTTGACAGAATCGTTAATGTACTGGTTGACAGTAGATTATAATAATCCTGAAAAGCAAAATAAGGAGAGTTCTTTACATTTCCAATTCCGTTATATGAAGAAGCCCCCTCATTACTGGTGACATAGCCAGCAGGATACGAAATGACAGGACTTTCCTCGACACGGCCCGTAATCTCTGCATTAGCCGCAAAAACCACCTGGGTAATGCTAAAGCTGATTCCTAAAAGAACACAAAGCAATAAAAAGTAAATCGTTTTCTTCCCAGGATAAAACATTTGCATACGTTAAATAACCTCCTTGGTTTCCACATCCTTATAAGATATTAACTATATAAAATAAAACTCCTGCCAAATCAATAAAATTCAAAATCACGCCACTTTGCTTCCAAATAACTGTATCCCACTAATTTCATCTAATTACTCAACGCAAAATAATCAGTAATACCTCTGGCAATGGCCCCAGCAATTTTGTCTTGTGTTGCCGAATCGGCCAAAAGTTTTTCATCGTCGGCATTCGAAATGAAAGCCGTTTCAACAAGGCAGGCTGTCATATTCGTATTCTTAATCACATAAAATCCAGCTTCCTTGACTCCTCTATCTACAATAGGAAGAGATTTGACAAGCTGATTTTGAATACAATTGGCCAGTTTACCACCTTCAACAGAACCGTAATATTTATAAGTTTCACCTCCTTTTACTAAGTCATTTTCGGCAGAATTACAATGAATGGACACAAACAAGTCTGCCATCCAATCATTTGCAGCAGAACAAATAGAACTAAGCGAATCATCTTGTAAGACTTGTACCTCATAACCAACTTTTTCTAAATAACTCGCTACTAACGGACCAATCGACGCAACTACGTCACACTCTCTTAACCCCGTTTCAGAATTGCATGCACCAGCATCTGGTTCTCCATTCGGCGCATGACCTGGATTGACAAAAATTTTAATCATTTTTGTATGTCCTCCTGTAATTGGATTTTTTTCTCCAAGTATGAATATGAAGGTTTCTTATCCTTTCATTCCCATATCTCTGATATTTTCAAATACTTTTTCCCTCAATGAGACCAATATAAGCACTCATGATCTCTGTAGCTGAATAGCCAGTCATATAGCAAAAAAAGCTGCTCATTGATGAGCAGCAATCAAAATCGCCATGCTATAGAATTTTCCTTTTGCCGTCTCCACTACCTAACTTTTACACTATTAGCAAAACGATAAGCCCGCCATACAATATTAGCTTTGAAGCTTCATGCTAATATCAGCAGCTTTTACAGAATGGGTCAAGGCTCCACTGGAGATGATATCAACGCCAGTTGCCGCCAACTCACCAATTCTCTCGATTGTCACATTACCGGACACCTCAATCAATGCTTTACCATCAATCATTTGTACCGCTTCTTTGATCATCGTGATCGTCATGTTATCCAGCATAATAACGTCAACACCGACCTCCAATGCTTGTCCTATCTGTTCTAAATTTTCCACTTCTATTTCTATCTTTATATAAGGTGAGACTTGATTACGTACGCGCTGCACTGCTGCAAAGACCCCTCCTGCGGCTTGAATATGATTGTCTTTTATGAGAACCATTGCATCCAACCCGTAGCGGTGATTTTTTCCGCCGCCAACCTGCACAGCATATTTTTCCAACATTCGCAGGCCTGGCGTCGTTTTTCGGGTATCCACGATCACAGCACGAAAGCCTTCAGTAGCAGCCGTATACCGACGAGTTTCCGTGGCAATACCTGACAGCCGCTGTAAAAAATTCAGTGCTACTCGTTCTCCTGACAACAAAGAACGGGTAGGTCCTTCTAATACTGCAAACTTTTCTCCGTTTCGAATACTGGTACCATCAGCATAATAAGATACCACCTTGACACGATCATCGAGTAAAGCAAAAACTCGGGTAAAAACTTCGATTCCAGCCAAAATAAAGTCCTGTTTAGCTAGCAAAAATCCTTGGGAAAAATGAGCTTCACTAAAAATAGCCTCACTGGTAACATCGCCAAATCCAACATCTTCTATTAAAGAAAGTCGCAGTACATCATCTAAGACTAATTTATTCATTGCATTACAGCCTTCTTTCCCCATTGCTGAATAATATGCTTCTTGAATTCATGATCATTTTTTTGAGGATATTCTTCGCGATAATGTGTTCCTCTGCTTTCACAGCGGAAAAGTGCCGCTTCCAATAGTAGTTCGGCAAGTTGGCAGGCATTAAAATCATGATAGTCCTTACTATCAGCTAAGGGTTTACCTTGCATTACAGCGCTTTGTTGCAATTCCGTAAGAAATGCTTCCATGTCCCGCCCTCTGCGTATGACTCCTGCTACACGTTCTAAAGCGGCGCCCACCTCTGTTGCTTGCTGATACTTTCCTACCTGTTTTACAGCACTGAAAAGCAGGCAGTTACTTACTGGCTTACTCGATTCCTGGTTAATTGTCTTTGCTACTCTGCGCCCAAAAACAATTCCTTCTAATAAAGAATTACTAGCCAGCCGATTGGCTCCATGGACCCCGGTTGCTGCCGCCTCTCCACAAGCATATAAGTTGGCAATCGTGGTTCTGCCCCAAAGGTCTGTCTGTATGCCACCAATAGTATAATGCGCCGCTGGCGCTATGGGTATTAGATCTTTTTCCATAAAAAGATCGTTTTTCGCTAATTCCGAATAGACCTGGCGAAACCGATTCGCTAAATAGTCTTTGCCCAATTGCCTAGCATCCAAATATACAAATTCTTGACTTTCCCGCTTCATTTCATGAAAAATAGCTCTTGACACCTCATCACGTGGAGCCAACTCACCATTGGGATGATAAGAAAACATAAATCGCTCTCCTTGGTGATTCAACAATACGGCTCCTTCCCCCCTAAGCGCCTCAGTTAACAAAAATACCTTTCCTGATAAGGTCGTAAATGTCGTAGGATGAAATTGTACAAATTCCATATCGGTAATGGCTGCGCCTGCACGATACGCTGCCGCAATACCATCGCCACTAGACGAAATACTGTTGGTAGATCTGGCGAATAACCCGCTGTAACCGCCAGTAGCCACCACAACCACCCCCGCACGCAGTACTTTAAAACAGCCATTATACTGAATTACACAGCCGCAGCACTTTTGCGCTCCAGTTAAGATATCGATTAAAACGCAATTGTCCAAACGATGTATATTGTCTCTTGTCTCGGTCTCTCTCGCCATGGTTTCTGCAATATGACGCCCTGTATAATCAAAATAATGAACAATACGATTGCGAGAGTGTCCGGCTTCTCTGGTAAGGTTCAAACCATTTTCCCCTTTATCAAAATCAGCGCCAATCGATTGTAAAAAAGTTAGCGTTTGAGGTCCCTCACTAACTAGAATTTCTACTGCCTGCTTATTGCATAACCCTTGTCCAACCCGCAGCGTATCTGCCAAATGTTCCACAGGGCTATCATCAGCTCCCACGGCAACAGCCATTCCGCCTTGCGCTTTATAGGTACTGCATTCCTTGAGCGGACCTTTATTAATCAAAGCAATATTAAGGTTAGGCTGCAATGCTAAAGCAGTCGCCATACCGGCAATTCCTGAACCAACAATGACAACATCATATGTATCTGTTTCTAACTCCTCATCTGCCATTATCCTACCTCCAGCATCCGGCGCAAAGCCTGCTTGGCTTGAGAAGCCACCTGCTCTTCAACTATAATTTCATGTTGTTTATGAATCAGCGCCTCATATACACTTTGTAGTCGAACTTTTTTCATATTAGAACATATCAATCCAGGGTGCAGTAAGAAGAATTGTTTATCAGGCCGAGATTCTTTTAGCTTAACAAGTACCCCCATCTCAGTCCCAACAATAAATGTTTTGGCAGATGATTGTTCGGCATAATGAATAATCGCAGAAGTACTGCCGACAAAATCCGCCATAGCAACCACCTCGGGAATGCACTCCGGATGGATTAAAACTTCGGCACCCGGATAAGCTGCTCTGGCCATCTTGACATTCTCGGGTTGCACCTTGACATGGGTCGCACAATGGCCTTTCCAGAGAATAAGCTTCTTTGCCGGCAGCTGTGTGGCAATATAATGTCCTAAGTTTTCATCAGGTACAAATATCACTTTGTCCTCCGGCAATGCCGCGACGACCTGGATGGCATTTGCCGACGTACAGCAAACGTCACTTTCTGCTTTAACTTCTGCCGTGGAATTGACATAGCAAACAACAGGCACCCCAGGATGTTCTGCTTTTAATGTACGCAAATCTTCTGCAGTAACCATTTCCGCCATGGGACAGCCGGCATCACTTTCAGGTAACAAGACGACTTTCTGTGGTGAAAGTATTTTAGCCGTTTCTGCCATAAACCGAACCCCGCAAAAAACAATCATATCTTGATCCGTATTGGCAGCCATTTTACTCAAATAGAATGAATCACCTACGTAATCAGCCATCTGCTGTACTTCATCAAGCTGATAATTATGAGCTAAAATAACAGCATTGCGCTGCTTTTTTAACCGTTGTATTTCAACTTTTAAATCATTTACCAATCCTTTTCACCCTTTCTTTATTAAATACAAGCCTTGAATTTTCACCTAACCCTAGTTTTATATCTTTTGGCATTATGTATTACAGATTAGCTTTTTCTAATTGTAACGTTATTTCTCAGTCACTGTCAAGACAAGTGTAAAGTCACTTCGTTTATTAAAAAAAAAATCTCCTGATATTCCAGGAGATAAGCCAGTGACAGATATGAAATTCGGTAAATCAAAGAACATTTATATCAACATTGTATTCTATTAGATGAGCTACTTCTTGTGCAATGCTTAAGCTAAATAGTCGTTTAAGTAAGTAAAGACCTAATTCAATGCCTGAGCTTACTCCGCCCGCTGTAATGATATTTCCATCTTGAACCACTTTCTTAGAAAGAACTTGCACAGAATATGATTCTAATTCTGAAAAAGCAGTATGATAAGTGGTTGCCTGCTTCCCTTTAAGCAATCCCGCCTCGGCCAGTAAAAAAGCTCCTGTACAAACGGAAGTAATATATTTAGCAGTGATCATTTGTTTTTGGATAAAGATCTTGATAACAGGATTTTTCATGGCTACAAGTCTGCCCTTACCGCCTGGAACTACTAAAATATCTAAATCAGGGCACTTTTCGATAGTTGTATCTGGAATTACTTTCATACCATTATAAGCACCTATTGGATCGGCAGTTTCGGCTATCAATATGACCTTAGTGCTATTTAGCTGTATTTTGTTGACAGCGTTTAAAACCTCAAAGGGCCCGACAAAATCTAACTCCTCAACCTGAGGAAATATGAGTATACCAATTGTTATCACAGTTACCACTCCTTCAATAATATCTTTATGTTGTATAATATATTGTATAGGATATACTGCTTATTCAAAGAGCCAGTTTACAACTATTTTATAGCTCCAGATAGGAGATGTAAGAATGCTATTTATTGACACAAAAACGGAATGCCCAATCTATGAGCAAATTTATCGGCAAATCAGAGATAAAATTATGTCCAGCGAATGGAAATCCAATATGAAACTACCTTCTAGCCGACAATTGGCAAGTGAACTGCAAATCAGCCGAAATACAATAGAACAGGCATATCAACAGCTATATGCTGAAGGCTACTTATTCAGTAAGCCTCGAATTGGATATTACGTGGAGAAATTAAATAATACATTGATTAGTCCGCACTTTGCCATTCCAACAAGCGAGATTATTGCACAGGATACGATAAAAGATCAATATCGATATAATTTTCGCTATGGTAAACTTGATTACCGATATGTTCCATTCAAAATCTGGAAAAATCTCATGATGCAGTGTTTCGGAGAAGAAATGGACGGACTTGTTTCATATAGTGGACATCAAGGAGATGTAAGATTACGCGAACAAATAACGAAATACGCCGCGGAATATCGGGGTGTAAAATGTGATCCTGAACAGATTGTTGTTGGTGCTGGAACATTGTACTGCTTGGGATTACTATGCAATTTACTTAGGAAACAAGCTACTCGTAGCATTGGTTTTGAAGATCCAGGATACGGGAAAGCTAGAACAGCATTCAAGAATGCCGGATTTAAAATTTGTCCCATCAACGTCGATAAGGATGGGATCAACATCAAGGAGCTTGACGCCAGTGGAACTACGGCAGTTTATGTGACGCCCTCTCATCAATTTCCTACTGGTGCTATTATGTCTATTTCTAAGAGATTGCAACTACTTGAATGGGCGAATCGCAAGCAAGCAATAATTATTGAGGATGATTATTCTTGCCACTTTCGATACAATGTCCGACCGATACCTTCGCTCCAGGGAATTAACCAGACGGCTAACGTCGCATATTTGGGGAATTTTTCAAAATCCCTATTACCTTCTCTTAGACTTTCATTTATTGTTTTGCCACTATCACTTTTGGATAGTTACAAAACGATTTATCAAAAGTACAATACTACAGTTCCATACTTGTTTCAAAGGACATTAGAACGGTTCATGCGTGATGGATATTTAGACAGACATCTACGTAGGGTATTACAAGTATATAAGAAAAAGCATGACTGTTTAGTACAGTCCCTGAACAGAGAGTTTGGCGACAAAATCAAGATAAATGGAAGAAACGCCGGATTGTTTATAACAGTTAAAGTAAATAGCAAACTTTTAGAAACCCAGCTCATCAACCGTGCCGCCGAGCTGGGTGTTCGGGTTTATCCCGTGTCTGATCATTGGGAACGACTAGAGCAGTATGATGGAAAAACGGTACTATTGGGTTACAGCAGCTTGGATTTAGACGAAATTGAGCAAGGAGTGCAATTGCTTCGCAGAGCGTGGTTTGGATAAAAACCTTATCCTTTAAACGTCATGTATTACAATTAATTGTACACTGTGAAATCGGCGGCTATAATTACCCACTATTAATTGATCATATTTCCCGTGAAGCGATGTACTTTTGCAAACTATTGGGAAAAATACAAGATGGAGATATGAAGTATCCTGTTGACTCCATTGTAAGCGATAACGTATTCTGGCTTAGACATATGGCCGATCATGCAAGATTTATTGCAGGGCTCCTTAACCCGTCTGAGCGTGGTTTCGTAGAAAAAGCAAACGAATTTGCCATTGAATTCGAGAGGTTACAACTTCAAGCTCGTGACTTGGATAGTATGTTATGGCATTCCTGTCCTAATAACGATCTCGTAAGGTTTGAAAAAGATGTAAAAACAGCAACTACTAATATACGGGACTTCAAAAGGGCTGCACGAGATTTAATTGCATCGTGTAAGGTACTTTCTCTGATTCCCTCCCTCTTAGCCGACCATGTCCTACGGGAGGCGGAATATTTTCTAAAGATTCTCGAAGAAATTCAACAAGACTTGGCAGAGATGGATACTCCTCCGATTAAAACATGTGATTATTGAGAAAAGACACCCGCTTAAAATCCCTACCCTGGACTAAGCCGAAATAGGGATTTTCCAATATCATTTCGATTAATTATTTTTCGCTAATAAGTAAATGCTAAATAAATGAACTAACTAGAGGAGTGATATTGTTATGACAGAAAAATATACGGAAGAACAATTACTGGCTATTGCAAAAGAATGTAATGAATTCGAGCATATTATAAATGCGATGGGCTATGGTTACTCATTACTTAATGTCTCTCCAAAAGATTATAAAAGACGTTGTACTGATTGTACACACTGGCTAGATGCCTCATGTAGGATATTTCTTTCAGAAATATCTCAATGGCATAAATAGCAAACTTTCCGCAATCATCACCATTCATTGTTCCTAAACATCACATGAATGGCAGCACAAACTGCCCCAATAACATCCCCAATCAAATCTAAATCCGTATCTAACAAACCTGGCTGACTAGGTAGCGTTGGCGGCGAGATTATATCGGTAAGAAATTCTGCAATTTCATAAATTGCACCAATGCTAATTCCTAAACAAATAACCAAAATAAATTTGAAGGATCGATTTACAGCATCTTTCAGAAGCTGAACAACTAAAATATAGGTAAATAGTGACAATGCATAAGTTCCAAAGACATGTAGTATTTTATCAAAAACTGAAGAGAGTGCATACAAGTCCAGATAATAGCCAAAAAAACTATCACTAACAAGTGTAATTCCTACCACGACTCTAACAAAATTATTCATAACCAGCTTATATCTTGCCTCTAAAAACATATATACGAGCCAAATACCTGTTGTTACCATCACACTCCGAATGTATTCAAAGTGTAATCCCATAGCTAATCCCACTACTACTAGGATTTGAATTAGTATAATCAACATATTAATTCTAAACTTGAGCGATTTATGCATGTTTATAATACCTCTACTAATTCAGATAAATTCACCCCTCCCCGTTGCAACTAGGAGGGGCAATTTCCGGTTAAAGAGAAAAATCGAGAGTGATTTATTACCTATAACCTTCATACTATTTTTACCTAATTTTATGACTCTATTCATGCGAAATAAAAAAAGAGCTTCCCATAAGTTTAGCAATCTCATGAAAAGCCTCTTTACGCTCTCTGAAAAACCGGCAATCGGATCAACTTTCGACTGTATTTGACATTTTATGAACTTAATAGTACAATAAAGCCAAAATAAATTCGATAAAATATACCACTTTTTACTACAGAATTAAATTGAGATACATACTAAAGTTTGTAAAATGAATATATCAGAAGCAATGGTGCTCCAAACAAAGATTCTTAAATCGAGAATCCTTTAGTTTGGAGTATTTTTTTGTTAAATAAGATAAAAAAAGAATTGTGGAGTACTGGAAAAAACGGAGGGATATTGATGGCACAAACGAAAATTATCACTGATGAAATAACTACATTGCAGTCAACGGAATCTAAATGCTGGTGGAGAGAGATTAGCAAAAAACAGTGGTATGCCTTATGGGCATCTGTTCTGGGATATATTCTTGATTCATTTGATACCATGGTATATGCTTTTGCGTTGACAAGGATTCTCAATGAATGGGGCTTAACAACAGTTGAGGCTGGACTTTTATCTTCAGTAACTTTGTTCTCTTCTGCATTTGGAGGAGTTTTTTTCGGCGCAGTAGCAGATAAAGTCGGCCGCAAAAAAGCAATCATGATCACGGTCTTATTATTTTCAATTTTTTCAGGTTTAAGTGGTTTATCACAAAATATCGTCCAATTAGCAATTGCTCGGGCCTTACTTGGTTTAGGCATGGGGGGCGAATGGACAGCAGGAGTTCTTTTGATTTCGGAAACTTGGCCAGCAAAGCATCGCGGTAAGGCAATCGGACTGATGCAAAGTGGATGGGCGCTGGGGTATTTTTTGGCTGCTTTGGCAGCTATGGTTATTTTGCCTGCATTTGGTTGGCGCGTCTTATTTTTTCTTGGAATACTTCCAGCGTTATTTTCTTTGTGGGTCCGGTCGTTCGTCGATGAAACTGAATTATGGAAAAATTTAAAAGAAAACCCAAATAAAAAAACGAACATACTACAAATATTTAAAGGAGATCTTTTAAAACATACGGTTGTAATTACATTGGCAAGCTCTTTTTTGATGTTTGCCTATTGGGGACTATTTAGTTGGTTACCAGGCTTTTTGAGTATGCCCATAGAAAAAGGAGGAGCAGGGTTAAGTGTTGTAAAGTCATCCGCATGGATGATGCCAACGATGCTTGGAGCATGGGGCGGATATGTATCTTTTGGCTTTTTAGCCGACAAGTTTGGGCGACGCCCGATTTTTGCTGCATTCCTTATGATGTCGTCTGTATTTGTTTATGTGTATGGTAATGTACGCGATGCAAATTTGCTTATTCTTTTGGGACCATTTGTTGGTTTCTTTGGTTCTGGAGCATTTAGTGGTTTTGGTGCCTTTACATCTGAGCTATATCCTACGTCAGTACGAGGTTTAGGTGCTGGATTTACTTATAATGTTGGTAGAATTATGAGCGCGTTTGCACCGATTATCATCGGTTATTTTGCTGGAATCTATGGTCTGGGAGTTTCACTAGGGCTTACCGCAGTTTCATATTTTCTCGCCGCTCTTACTATCTACTTTATTCCAGAGACAAAAGGCGTAAAACTGAAATAGTTGAATACCATTATGATCCATATCATCGATTAACATTTGGGTGCCTTTACCACGTTTCAAAATGATAAATAAAAAGGGCTTTCCCAATTAGAAGGCCCTGAAAAGTTATTCAAGAATCAGGTAACAAGTTACAATTTTTGATCACATATTAATCGAAGAATATATCATTCTTCAGTATCAGTCTAGTAATGTTAAGATTGAGCGATATTAAATTGCACGTAAAAAATAGAACCCGACGGGCTACTATCAATATATAACGATGCCTGATGACGTTCGATAATGGTATAACAAACGGAAAGCCCAAGGCCTGTGCCGCATTCTTTAGTGGTAAAAAAAGGCGTACCAATTTCATCTAAGATATCGGAAGGAATTCCAGTTCCCTGGTCTTGGACAGCCAGAATAGCATAATCATCTTGCATATAGGTGTAAATTGTTAATGTTTGGTTGGGTTGCATAGCTTCTAAACCATTACGTACGAGATTAATCAACAACTGCCGAATTTCATTTTCATCAATCAAAATTGGCGGCAGCAAGCCTAACTCTAAAATAACATTTTGATTAAGACTCTTCGCATCTGCTAAAATAAGTGGATATAATTGCGTAAGAATCGTATTTAACTGTTGTTTCTTTAGCGAAACTCTTTTATCCTTACAAAGTGCCAGATATTCGGTAATAATCGTGTTGATTCGATCCACTTCCTGTAACATCATGAGTGTGCGTTCTTGATCCCTTTTAAATTGTTTTTTATACATCAGTTGCAAATAGCCACGTATTGTCGTTAATGGATTGCGAATTTCATGAGCTAGATTGGCAGCCATTTGACCAACAATATGAAGACCTTCCAGGCGACACATCTCTTTTTCCAAATGCTTTCGATTAGTAATATCACGGGCAATACCTTCTAATGAGGTTACCATTCCATCATTGTTTGTAATAGTAACGTTTTGTAACTCAACCCATTTCACGGAATGATCTTTGCATAGTATTCGTATAGCTAAGGACTGTGTAGGAGAAACAAATGAGCGAATGAATTTTTTAAACAAAGGCTTGTCATCAGGATGAATTAATTGTAGCGGTAAAACTGGGTTGTCATAAAATTCCCGTGGCGTAAATCCTGTTATGTTGATCAATGACGGACTTACATAATCAAAGTGTCGCACAGGATACAGGCAAAAGCGATAAATGATAGCTCTAGCATTTTCCGCCAACAAATAAAGGTTCTTTTCACTTTCCAATAATAATTCTCTTACCTGTTGAGAGTACATCATAAGCATACAGATGCCAATTGATACACGCAAAATGGCGTCGAGCGCATAAGCCCATGGCGAAAGCCATTCGATAGTTCGTAGGAAAGGAAAGTCAAAATGGTGTAATCCCAATAATATAAAGGGAATGACGGTGATGCATCTGACTAAATGACTAATGTACAGATACTTATAGAGAATGAAGCCTGTCCAAATGTAAGTGCTCCCGTAAAAGGTAGACGTCGGTAATGCATAAATAGTGAAAGGCCAGCCTAATAAGACGCCACAGTTGCTTACCACTGTACACAATATAGCCGCACCTAACCACCATTTGGGAATTTGTCTACCCACAAATACACATGTACCCCAAACAAGTAACAAGCTACTGCCTATAGACAATAGTTGATAGCACAAAAGTACCAGCAATGAAATTGAACCAGATAACATCAGAAGATCAAGTAACGTCTGCAACAAGCAGGTCAATATACTTCCAGCCCATAAAGCCATATATTGCTCTTTATAGCGAGTATAGATATAAGCATAAACAAGAAACATCACAGATAAACCAAAGGCACTAAGAAAAAAAGATATGAACAAGAGAGTCATGTCATTCAGCCCCCAAAGCGGTTTTATAACAACTGTAGATGTAATATATCATGTTATATTTACCATTTAAATACAAATACCTTCCTTTTTTTGTAATAATAAGTAATAATTGATAAAACCAAAAGGAAGATTTCTATTTTTTGTCATAATCATTACAATAAAATACATTACCAAATTATTTACCTGACGCACAAAAACACGGCTTTTCCACTTATAAAATGGATCGGCCGTGTTTTTGTGTTTATTACAATTCCACATTTAAACCTTATTCACTATCAAAAGCATTCAATGCAATTGGCAATGCTTGAATAACAACGTTTCCCGTCGCCGGCAATCCAATCAAAATAGCACTGATAATTTCGTCGCGGGAAGCACCAAGCGATTTAGCATGTTTGACATGAAAAGGCAACCCGCCTTCAAGCCTTAATGCCGCCAGTACAGCAATATAAGCAATTTCCTCGGTCTTTGAATCCAGCTTACTTGCCAAATCCAATTTTTTAACAGTATCCATCCAAACTTTTTGATGTTCAGGTGCTTCACTCATAAAGGTTTGAAAAGCGTTACTGACTAATGATTTATCACTCATTCTCTTTCCTCCTAATCATGGAGACGGTTCTACCGCGTCCTATTTTTTACAGCATCTTCCATATAAAAACTTCCAAATCCATTATACTAAAAACTAAAGCCCCCTGTCGAAAAATAACACCGCTTACAACTTAATTGTCACTGCCTCCTTCAATCTATCTATAAGATATGTTTCTGCGAAAATACACTTACAATCACCAAGTTGAATATGAGGCTTATTTTTTCCATGAAAATCACTGCCACAAGTAATAATAAGTTTATTTTTCTCTGCTTTGTTTTGAAAATACGCTACTTGATCAGGGGTGTGATAACCACTGAAAACTTCTATCCCCCTAATCCCTTCTTTGATGATATTATCAATCATATCCATGTTATTTCTTAAATTGTCACCAGGATGTGCTATAACAGGAATACCCCCTCTATTATTAAATATCACAACATACATTTCATTATATTTACTAGTATAAAAACAATATCTGTAAATCGATAACTAACTATATTCGTGTAGTTCTAGAATTTCAATAATACGCCTTCAAAAATATGTAAAATAGAAGATGTCCTATAGATAAAAAAGTGAAACGGCACTCCTTTGAAAAGAGTACCGTTTCATAGCTACTTTGCTATAATCCACGATTTTATAAATAAGAACTTCCTTTTGTATAACGTCGAGCACCAATATAATGCTCTACATAATAAGTTTGATTTAAAGCAGTAATCGTTACTTTTTTAGCGCTGGAACTCGCGTTAATAAAATTGCCATCTCCCATGTAAATGCCAACATGAGAAGCACCTGGTTTATAGGTTGTAAAAAACACCAAATCGCCAGTCTGAAGATTGTCTTTGTCAACGGGAGTGCCAACAGCAAACTGCTCTGCCGCAGTTCGTGGAAGGCTTATACCATTTTGTTGCATGACATATTGTGTAAATCCAGAACAATCGAAACCGTCTGTCGTGGTTCCTCCCCAAACATAAGGAACACCCATATATTTCTTGGCAGTACTGATAATCGCATTTTGAGTGTCTGTTTGCGAAGCAGTTGAAGAACTACCTAAATCAGAAGAATTCTTCGGGACATTGGTATTACTATTACTATTGACATTACTATTCACATTCGTATTTTGTAACGGATTTAAAAAATTTCCTAACAGGAGATTTAGAAGCGTGCTTATGAAGTTGTCGCCAGATCCGGACGACGAAGTGGACATTGTCCCCGCCGTTGCTAGTGATAAGACATCAGTAAGGGAAGCGGCATTGGTCTTTACAGGCGAAACAGACATGATGACACATAAAGAAAGTGCCACTATAACTGATTTATTATATAATTTCATTCTATTGTCCTCCGCTAAATTTTCTAAGTTATTGATAAAACATCATAATACACTTCATAATAGCACATTTTATATATTATGTAAACTAATTTATTTGAAACTATCATGGCTGGCATTCTGCTACAATACCAGCCATGATAGTTTTCTGTATTTGAGTCACCTACCTATGTTTCAGAGACAAAGGTGGCCTAATTGATAACCTTTTTAGAACCTCTCCAGATGCTAAATCCGCTGTCTGCTCATTGTTTGGTTTATTCTCCTTGAGCATCAATGCCATCATAGCGCCTAACACAGCCAGCCCAGCCGTAATGAGAAAAACATCGCTATAAGCCATCACAGCAGCTTGCTTTGCCACTAGGTTTTTTAAAGTAGCCATCGCAACCCCATAAGCTTGTTCAGAAGGCATCCCATTATGCGTGAATACCATCTGAATTTGCGTTAGCACCTGTTTTGCAGCCTCAGAAGAAGTATTAATATGATTCGATAGAATTTGCCCATGAAATAACTGCCGTTGATCCAACAGCGTTCCCATCATCGCAATTCCAACACTACCGCCTACATTTTTAAATAAGTTAAACACACCGGAGCCCACCCCGGTTTTTTCTTTAGGAACCGTCGCCAGCGCGGCATTAGATAAAGGCGACATAGTCAGTGCCAGTCCGACGCCCATCAATACAAGTCGAACCGCTATAAACGGGTAGGCTGTCAAATCGGTCATGGTGTGGAACGAATACATGGCAAGCGAAAGAATTATCATTCCTATCACGGTAGGAGTCCTGGCATCTACCTTATCGGCTAATTTACCACCGAGGGGCGCTAATAATATCATCGCCCCCACTAGTGGGAACAATGACATTCCGGCTCGAATCGGAGTGTAGCCAAGAATATTTCGCAAAAAAAACGGGATCAGAAACAGACCTCCATACAAAGTCATAAAGGTTAGAAAGGCAACGAAGTTTGCAACAATGAATGTGGTGCTCTGAAATAGATCCAAACTAACTAATGGATACTCCGCACGGTTTTCAACATAAATAAAGGCCGCCATACTTACTACCG
Source organism: Pelorhabdus rhamnosifermentans (assembly GCF_018835585.1). NCBI lineage: Bacteria > Bacillati > Bacillota > Negativicutes > Selenomonadales > Sporomusaceae > Pelorhabdus > Pelorhabdus rhamnosifermentans. The sequence continues at coordinate 299,208 of NZ_JAHGVE010000002.1, read as the reverse complement.
TACAGGTAAACAATCCGATAATATAGAAGGAGGTCCACCCTTCTTTTGCCCCTTGATTTAGCGCAATAATTAAGCTGCTTAGGCTAGCTACCATCAGCACCCCACCAAGATAATCAATTTTATCTCTACAACCGCTTACCTCTGACTCTCTCAAAATGAAAATTGCCATCAAGATACCGATTACGGAAAGAGGAACGATACTGCTAAATAACATCCGCCAGCTTACATATTCAACAATATAGCCGCCGATAATCGGCCCGAGTACACCGCCGGCCGCTGCGAAGGCTCCCCACATTCCCAACGCCTGCCCCCGCTCATTCGGTGGAAAAGCATCAGAAACCAAGGCCATGGCATTAGGAAAAAACATCCCGGCTCCAATTCCTTGAATCGTTCGAAACAGGATCACTGTTGCACGACTCCAAGCTAACCCCACCATCAAGGTAGCTACCGTAAATACGGCAAAACCAAAAATATACATTTTCTTACGTCCAAATTGATCGCCCAATTTACCCATAATAGGTAACGTAGCACCATAAGGGATCATATAAGCCAACAGCACCCAAGTTACGTTATCCATCGTAAACCCAAACGTATTCATCATGTTAGCTAGAGCAATATCAAGAGAGCTGCTGACATAGCCACTCAAAATAGTACCGAGTGATACAATAAACAGCACCAGATATTTATTTGGTTTATTATCACTACTATCTTTCATGTCGCACCCCTACCTTACATGAATGTCAACTACTGCCGACATACCCGGTTTCAAAACGGCATTTTCCGCATCGTTAACCTTAATTTTGACAGTCAGCCGCTGAGTGACTTTGGTAAAGTTGCCTGACGCGTTATCTGCCGGAAGCAGTGAAAATTGAGAACCCGTAGCAATTCCTACATCGCTTACCTCTCCCAGAAGTGTTTTCCCCGGATAGGCATCAATTGTGAAACTTACTGTTTGTCCTAATTGAACCTTGCCAATAGCCGTTTCTTCAATATTGGCCTCTACCCATGAATCTGATGGATTTGTAATACTAAAAATGGGTTGACCAACCGAAACGATCTCGCCCTGATCAACAGTTACTTTTGCAACAACACCGGCAATTGGTGCAACAATAACTGAATTATCCAACTGAAGCTGTGCACTCTTGAGCGCGGCTGCTGCCTGCGCAACTTGCGCTTCGGCATATCTAATATCTTGCTCCGTTGCCCCTTCAGAAACAAGACTATAGCCTTGAGATGTTGCCTGGTATTGCGATTCAGCAACCTTTAGTGCAGTAAAAGCAGTATCTTTTTGTTGCGCAGAAACCGCACCTGTATTATAGAGAGTCTCAATCCGTTCATAATTTCTACGAGCATTCTCTAAGTTTGCACCAGCCTGATCAACAGAAGCTCCCGATTGAGCTAACTGCTGAGGACGATTGCCGACTTTCAAAGAATCTAACTTAGCCTGCGCAGATGCCAAATTTGCTTGGGATTGCTCTACTTGAATTTGAAAGGACTTGTTATCAATTTTAGCCAGCACTTGCCCTACCTGTACGGTATCCCCTTCTTTGACAGGCATTTCGTCTATTTGACCGGAAACCTTAGCACTAATCCCGACAATATTATTTTTTACACTCGCATCGTCAGTGGAAACAACACCGCTGGATTTAAACCACCACCATCCGCCACCAATTACAATTATCGCGCTAAAAGCCCCTGCAACAATTATCCACTTTTTCCTTTTATTTGCTGCCTGTTGTTTATCCATGACCTTCACTCCTACATTTATTCTTCAAATAGAAATTTACGAATGGCTTGCTGTCTGCGTTCTATTTCTAAAAATTTGGCATACACCTTTTCCTGTAAAATCTGTACATAATTGCGACCGCTCGGCGTAATTATATAAATCCTTTTACTGCGAGTAGTGGGATTTTCCCACTTTCCCTCAAGATATCCCTCTTCTTCCATTGTTCTTAACAGTGGATATAAAAAATTAGGATTAGGTTGCAGCGTTTGCTGGGTGATCCGTTTTATTTCTTCCGCAATTTGATTACCATAAGCGGATTGCCTGGCTACTATTTTCAAAATGAATAACGCCGTAACAATTTTAATCCACGTCTTCGATTCTTTATTTTTGATAAAGGACATATTCTACTCTCCTTTTTAGTTAACATAATGTATTAACTTTAACAGTATTAATATTAATAACTCGGGCTACTTATGTCAAAATGTATTTAATGTAAAATAGGGAGATAAATGGAGACAAGAAAATCCCCTTCTAAGCACAAACGCATACACCTTTGATCAGCAAAGGTGTATGCGTTACCTCTTATCCAAAGTCCCTTTGGTTGTTTTGTAAAAAAATTACAACTACAATAACTACAGAAATCAATAGAATAAAAACAAGATGACTCCACAGAAATCATCTTGTTTTTATTGCATCAGCCTTTTGTATTTGTCCTTGACATGATCTAGGTTAAATTGAACTTAGTCTTAGAAGTGCCATCTCAAATTGGCGTCAAATTCGCCATCCGTTCCTTGGGCATTGTACATTGGTTTGAGAGCATAGTAGTCAAAATTGCAACTCATCACTTTGTTGAAGTCATGGTGATAATTATAATATTCCCCCTTGTAGCCATTTAGAAAAGCAGAATAGTTCGGGAAGTATTCACCGCCAATTAGGGAATTATCCAAATCCGTGGCATTGGCTTTTACGTGATTATACTGCACGGTAACACGATTCTTTTGATCAAATTTGTAGGTTGCACTGAAATCATAAGCATCATTTTCAGTAGCGGCATTAGATCTAACATATTCACCCGTCCAGGTCAGGTTATCATTGCTTTTAATTGTAGTATAAGCACTCCAGTAATTGGATCCAGCATTAGGATTCACAAGAGTAGCGGCACCGCCGTTCGGCGCGGCCTTCCTGCTTGCATAAACAACACCAAAGTTAACGTTTTTAGCAATATCCTGACTCAGGTCGACACCAAACCATCTTTGAGTAGGGTCAAGTCCAGACTGAGGATAAGTATAACTGGTTTTACCGGCAACAGCCTTAAGATTAACTTCACCCAACTTATTAGTAATAACAATGCCGTCGAAATAACTCAATGGAGAAGCCCAGTCAACGCCGGAATATAATACACCGCCCAGACCGAGTTGGGCGCTTTGACGGCCGAGTGAAAACTGCCAGCCATCAAACGTGGTTCTAACACCGAATTCATCCAGCTTGAAATCGTTCGGGCTGGAATCATGCGTAGTATTGCCTAACTGTCCGACTTCGCCTGCAACACGACCGAAGACATTGGTAAAATCATTCGCCTTCCAGTCAAGAGTGATGCCGACTAAAAAGCGATTGCCATAGCCAGTTACGGTACTGCCATCAGATCGATGGAAGGCCCGATCCTGGTTGCTGCGGTATTCATACTTAAAATTACCGCCAACTGTAAGTGGATTCGGAGCTGCTATAGAAGGAGTGCGGGATACGCTGCCCACAGCATTAGGTGGTGCTACAGCACTAGGTGTAGTTGCAGTAGTATAAACTCCCAGATTATTCAGTTCCACTTTAAATTCTGCGGACAGTTTATCAATGACTGCTTTTTGTTCAACATTTGCTTTTTTCTCATTAGCCATTGCTTTAGCAACATATGTAGCCAGTTCATAACGAGTCAACGTTTGATCTTTACTGAAATTAATATCCCGATATCCTTCAAAGACCCCCGCTTGAACCAGATTTCCTATTGCATCATAAGTCCAGTTACTTGTCGGAACCAGTTCAAAGGGATTAGCAAAAACCGTTGTTGATAAGCTTAACAAGGATCCTAGAATTAGGGTTTTCAGTAATTTTTTTCTCATGTTACACACTCCTCATCATAAGCTTTCTCTTGTAATTGCAATATAACAGGATAAACAATTAAGAGCTACATTACCTCCTCAGATAATCATGGCATGTCGAAATTACCACTAAAAACGTTATGCAGTGATTGTCTCTTCGTAGTTCACCCCCTTGAGATTAGTAATTCAATTTAGCAAATTACGTGGATATTCCATTGGTTAATTTTTCCTAACTATATATATGCAAATAATATACCAATTAATTTTTCCGTTTATTATTTTCGCATTTACAATATACAAACGATAAATATCCGCCTTTGTGTCTCCCTTTCTGTATAAAACTTTCTCGAGTACGCACTAAAATAAATTCAAATGTAAGGACCACTTGGCATAAAACACAAATTAAAAATATTTATAGGTTTATTAGGATAGCATGCTCACCTATTTATTAACCTAATTAAGGTTTGTCCTGTATTTATGCTTAACACCATCAAAAGCCCGAACACCCGCTTGCAGAAGTGGGTGTTCGGGCTTTGATAAATAAATTCAATTTATTTGATTGCTGTCATTTTCGGCACAGCTTTTGCATTACTTTTAAAGTGGAGGAATTCATACAATATTAAATAAAAATTGTCAAGGAGGATGATCAACAATGAAAGATGCCGTTTTAAAACGATTTTTGCGTTATGTAGCAGTAGATACACGGTCGGAATATGAAAGCGAAACTTATCCTAGCACGCTTAAACAACTAAAATTGGCCGAAATGTTGCGCGATGAATTGATTGAAATAGGTGCGTCACAAGTCGAATTGGATCAACACGGTTATGTGACAGCGAAAATTCCGGGTAATTTCGAGACAAATGCACCGACTATCGGATTTCTGGCGCACTATGATACTTCGCCTGATGTGTCTGATGAAAATGTTAAGCCGAAAATCGTAGCAAACTATGACGGCCAAGATATTATTCTTGATGAAGCTGGTAATTATATTCTGTCACCGCAGGACTTTCCTGAACTTTTAAGTTACAAGGGACAGACATTGATAACTACTGATGGCAATACCTTATTAGGTGCTGATGACAAAGCTGGCATCGCCGAAATAATGACTGCCATCGAATATCTTCTGCAGCACCCCAAGCTCAAACATGGACCGTTATGTATCGGCTTTACACCTGACGAAGAAATTGGCGATGGTACTAAGTACTTCGACGTTGCTAAATTCGGTGCTGAAATTGGCTACACCATAGATGAGAGTGGATTTGGCTCAGTTAACTATGAAAATTTTAATGCCGCCAGTGTAAACATAGTCATCAAAGGCCGCAATGTTCATCCTGGTTCTGCAAAGCACAAAATGATAAGTGCTTTGCTTATCGGAATCGAATTAAATCAAATGTTGCCGATGTTTGACCGGCCAATGTTTACTGATGGTTATGAAGGTTTTTATCATCTTACCGATTTTAGGGGAAGTGTAGAAGAAGCGGTACTTAATTATCTCATTAGAGAGCATGACCGGGAAAAATTTGAACAACGAAAGATTCTTATGCAACAGACAGCCGAATTTTTGAAAATAAAATACCCGAAAGCCGAAATTCATTGCGAGATTACTGATAGCTATTACAATATGCGTGAGAAAATTGAGCCAGTTGTACACATTGTTGAAAAGGCCGAACAGGCAATGCGTGATACCGATATTATTCCTGTGACAATACCAATTCGGGGTGGCACGGATGGTGCACGATTGTCGTTTGAGGGGTTGCCATGTCCAAATTTATTCGCCGGCTATCATAATGCACACGGACGTTATGAATATATTCCGTTGGAATCGATGGAAAAAGCCGTACAGACCATTATTCGATTGATACAGTTGTATGCTGACGAACCCCGTCCACTTTGATTTACTGTGGAAATTTTCTGGCACAATCTTTGTATATATTAAAAAAGGAGAAGGAGTACTATGTCTGAAAATAAGAACGATGTTATTTCATCTGAACCACCGATGTCACCACACAAAGAATATCAGGAAATCAACTCTTATGTCGTATTTTGGGGACTGTTTTATGCTGCTATATTTGCTTTAGCAGTTGGCTATCTTTGCCTGAAAATAGGCCAGACTGTTGACGCTTTTGCTCCGGTTTCAGTAATGGCGATGGGTATGGCTGTCATGCTGAAACGCAAAAACGCTTTTCCGGAAAATGTACATATTCAGGCCATCGCCAGTGCGGGTACCAATGGTATTGGCGGTGCTATGTTTATCCTACCCGCTTTTTATATTCTAGGAAATGATCATCTCAGCTATTTTCAACTGGCAGTGCCCATTATCCTGGGTAGTCTCCTCGGCGTTCTGATCGCCGCCATATTTCGCCGCTATTTTTGCGAAGAAATGCACCATGCCTATCCCTTCCCGCAAGGACGGGCTGCTGCTGAGGTTTTAACTTCAGGAGAAGGCAGTAAAGCCAAACTTATGGTATTCAGCGGAGCTGTCGCCCTGATTTATGATTTTATCCTTAATAGCCTTGGCTGGTGGCAGGAAGTGATCTCAAGCGCTACGTTTAGCTGGGGGCAGCAACTGGCAGATAAAGCTAAACTGACCTTCAGCTTAGACAACGAATCGGCACTGCTAGGCATTGGTTACTTTACCGGGCTGCGCTATGCTGCTATCATCACTGCTGGCTCATTTTTTTCCTGGTTCGTCTGCATTCCAGTTATTTATTACCTGGCCGGCGATCACCACATGCTAGTGAACGGTAAGGATATTCTGCTGGCCACTGCACCCATCCCTGCAGTATTTCGCGAGTATGTACGCCACATCGGTATTGGTATGCTGGCCATGGCTGGCGTTATTGGACTTTTATCTATGTCAAAAGTCGTAGCCAATGTTGTAAAAGTTATTATGGCTGGTTTATTTAAAAAAAATGATGGCATACAACAATCTCTACAGCGTACTCAAAAAGACATTCCCATGCCCCTTATTGTCAGCGGTATCATCGGCATTACTTTTTTATTTACCGTGTTTTTCCATATCTTTTTCGCCCAAAGTGCACTGCAAACACTGGTAGCAATGGCAATTGTTTTAGTTTTCACCTTCCTTTTCTCGGTTGTTGGCATAAGTTCTATTGCTTTTACTGGCACTGAACCAGTGTCAGGTATGACTATTTTCATGCTTATCGTATCTGCAGTAGTCCTGGGCAGTACCGGAATGCATGGCAATTCGGGGATTACAGCAATTTTAATGATGGCGGCTTTTCTTTGTACTACTTTAGGTGTAGCGGGCAATTTCATGTCAGAGCTTAAAGTCGCTCACCTACTAGGGGCAACACCGCGCAAAATGCAGCAGTGGCAATTAGTTTCCGCTACTTTGACGGGCGTCTTGTCCATTGGAGTTCTCTTACTGCTTAATCAAGCCTATGGTTTTGTCGGTCCGGGAGCCTTGCCAGCGCCGCAAGCCAATGCCATGGCCGTTATTATTCAACCCTTGATGGAAAACGGAACTGCTCACTGGCCTCTCTATTTGGCAGGCGGCTTCTTTGCCATCATTCTCTGGATGCTTAAAGTTCCACCACTAGCTTTTGCCCTTGGTGCCTATCTGCCGATGGAGATCAATACGCCACTTTTGGTGGGGGGACTTATTTCGTATTTCGTTTCTCACAGCAGCAAGGAGGATATATTAAATTCTTTGCGTTTTAACCAAGGGCAAACGATTGCTTCAGGTTTCATAGCCGGTGGTGCCATTGGCAGCCTGATCAGTGCCATATTGCGCATAGCGGGTTTCAATTATTTTCTGGAAAAATGGGTAGAAACACCTGCGGCTACTTATCTCGGTGTCCTCTTTTACCTGCTGCTTTGTGCTTTGCTTTATAAAAAAGCTATGAATGCCAAACCTGCATCTAACGATGCAAGCTTAGCAAAATCAGTAAGCAATTGACCAATATACAAATGAAAAACAAACAAAATTAGAGGAGTCTAGATTCGATCCAAGAATTCGAAAATTAGCTAAAAGCCAAATTGGTTATTCCACCAATTTGTACGAGGGCAAAACTATTACATTTGAATCATTGGGAATAAGACGTATAGCGATTTCAAAAAAAGTTGAGCATTCGTAAAAAAGACGAATGCTCAACTTTTTTTGATAGTAAATTTTATCAATCACATTAGGTTAATGAATAGGATGACATGCAACCTATTCATTAACCTAATTAAGGTTTATAATATATATAATCGATACTAATTCATACCATTAATTACATAATATTACAATATTACAATTTTAATATAATGAGAAACACAAAGGCAATTGCTAAGAGAAAGAGGATGAATAAAAAAATGAAAACAATTGGCATTCTTACATTAATTCCCTCTGATCTAAACGAATTTATTCGCAACAACCTAGAAAAAGTTTTGCTCGGTTATGTCATAATAAATAATTACTATTTATCCCATTTAAATCCCGGTGAGATCATTAACGATGACATTGTCGTTGTGACAGCGCAGAGCCATGCGAGAAAAGCACAAAATTATATTTCTAGTCATAGCCGTATTATTGTCCTGCGCCGTACCCTACCGAACAGCGAAATATACAAAATTACCGCCATTCCAAAAAGCGCTAATGTATTGGTTGTCAACGATTCGCAAGAAAACACGATTGAAGCCGTGGCTTTTTTATGCCAGATCGGCATTACTCATCTAAACCTGATCCCTTATGATGGTAGAACAGAATATCCTGATATAAACATTGCCATTACCCTGGGAGAAGCCAGTTCTGTTCCACACCACATTCAAACAGTGATTGATGTGGGGCACCGCTGTATCGATATTTCCACATTCTTATCAATATTGAACTATTTCAATATTGACACCCAAGAAACGAGTAGCCGTCTAATTAAATATTCAGATACGATTGTAACGATGGATGCCGGCATTAAAAGCCAATATAAAGAACTCTTTATGAAAAACATTCAGCTTGACACGATTGTTAATCTCTCTCATGATGGGATTATGCTCACAGACAAAAATCATATTATTTTACTATACAACAAAAAATTTAGCCAGATATTCGAGCTCACTGATAATATCATTGGGAAACATTTTCCCACTGTTTTGAACAATATATTATTCAAAAATCCAAGCAAAGACATGTATACAGGCGAATTAATTGAATTCCATGAGCGATCTTTACTTGCAAACAGCAGTAAATTTGAGCAATTTGGCGAACCTGCCGGAATATACTACGAATTTCAAGAAGTAACCCGTATTCACCATCTAGAACAAAGCTTATCAAAAAAGTTACGTGAAAAAGGTTTGGTAACACGTTATACTTTTGACAGCATTCAGACAAAATCACCTAAAATGAAGGAATGTATTCACCTTGCTAAGCTCATAGCTTCATCAAATTTTACTGTACTCATTACGGGCGAAAGCGGTACGGGTAAAGAATTAATTGCGCATTCTATTCATGCTGCTTCTCCTCGATCAATTTATCCGTTTGTTGCCATCAATTGCGCTTCCGTTCCAGAAACCTTATTGGAAAGCGAACTCTTCGGTTACGAAGCAGGCTCTTTCACCGGAGCAACGAAAGAAGGAAAGCCCGGCTTATTTGAACAGGCCAATAATGGTACTATTTTTTTGGACGAAATAGGCGATATGCCGCTATCGCTACAGGTACGTTTACTTAGAGTACTTCAAGAACGTCAAATTATGCGGGTCGGCTCACAGAGAGTCATTGATGTAAATCTCCGTGTCATTGCCGCAACCAATAAAGACCTCGTAGCCGAAGTACAAAAAAATTCCTTCCGCCAAGACTTGTTGTATCGACTGAATGTTCTCCCGATCCTCATCCCACCACTCAGGGAACGCCCCGAAGACATCTTTCATTTACTTCATTTTTTTATGGAAAACTATCATATAAAAAAAGTACCCTTTACTCAAGAAGCAGAAAGTTTACTTTTGAAATACCCGTGGCCCGGTAATGTCAGAGAATTGGCCAATACAGCAGCATATATTTCATTTATGGCAACCGATGTTGTAGATGTACACGATCTACCTGCTTATGTTTGGACTAATAATATCGATTTTAGTACGGAAATTTCTATTCTCTCTACCAAATGTGACACAAAAAATGCCTATCAATTACTGGACATTCTTTCTCATCACACCAATGGCGGTATAGGCAGAAAAAATCTTGAGGCAAAATGCATTTCTACCGGAATTGCTATTACAGAAAGTGAAATTAGAAGATTGCTGTCTATTTTTAATAAACTAGGCTGGGCTGATTCACACGCAGGAAGATGTGGTAGCCGCATTACCGCTAAAGGACTTGCTTTTGTAAATTGGAGAAAACATTTAATAAATAAAGGACAACAAAGCAACATTTCTTGAATTATAGCAAAACTTATTTGTCTCCTCTTTCTTTTTAATACTCCCAAAACATTTGCTGTATGATAGCGGGATTACTTGTTTTTGTCAGGGCCAGAGTAAGTAGTATCCTAGCTTTTTGCGGACTCAGCGTATCGGCTGCAACAAAAGAATATTGATCATCATCTACTGCACCATTTCGTGTGACAATTCCACTACTCACCCGAGTACTTCTAACAATTGGAATTCCTTTTTCCGCCACATTTGCAAGTGCATTTTTTATGCTTTGGGACATGCCGCCATTACCCACCCCTGCATAAACAATACCTTTCGCACCTCCATTTACTGCAGCTTGCGCTAAAAACGGACTGCTATTTAAATAGCCCAAAAGAATATCAACTTGCGGTAACTTTGTCATTTCATCAACATTAAATTCTGAAAATATCGTATGTTTGCGTACCGGAAGCCGATAAAAATAAGCTTTTCCACCTTGAATATAGCCTAAGCAGCCAAAATCCGGAACTTGAAAACTATCTTGCCTCATCGTATGAGTCTTAACTACCTCACGGCTGCAATAAATAGTATCATTTAAAGAAACCAGCACCCCTTTATCCATAGCTTCATTACTTGCTGCCAAAGATACTGCATTATAAAGATTCATCGGTCCATCACCGCTCATAGCTGTAAATGGACGCATGGCCCCTACTACAACGACAGGCTTATTACTCTTTATAACCAAATTTAGGAAATAGGCCGTTTCTTCTAATGTATCTGTACCATGAGTAATTACGACGCCATCCACTTCACTGGATGCTAACATTTCATTTATACGCGTAGCAAGTGTGAGCAAGAGCTCGTACGTCATATCACAACTATCAACTTGAGATAGTTGGACACTTACAACATCAGCAATACTAGTTATCTCCGGAATTTTCTCAATCAAGCTGTCGATAGAGAATACTGCCGACGTATAATGCAGCATTTCAGTTGCAGAACAAGCTTGACCAGCGATCGTACCGCCTGTACCAATAATGATAATTTTTTTTATAATAACTTTCCCCTTTTTTTAGAATTGTAAATGTAATTACTAACTAGAATATATGCAAATAATATACCAATTTGTTTTTTTCGTCTAGTTATTTTCAATAAGACAATCGATAAACATCCTGCTTTTCCAGCACAAATATCTTTTATATCACACATTAAAATGATTTTGATGATTTAAAATAATTAGCAAAAACTACAATTATAGGCTTAATAGTACAAAGAGCTAACCTATTTATTAACCTAATTAAAAAACTACAATGCGAATACCCCGCCTAAAACAGTCGTTTTAAGCGGGGTTTATGTGAGAAGTTACACAGCTATTATTCGTTTTCCTTAGTCGTTTTTTTTACTAATAAACAGTTGCCCTTTCGAGTCAATGGCAGCATAAGTCACTTGAGATGCGTCAGAAATATTTTGAGCGGAAAGTTGCTCTTCCAGCCAAGCCTTTGAGTAGTTTGGACTGAAATTTTCCTCTATGATTTCTCCGTCCATAATCAGCTCTAATGGGAAAGCAGGACCAGGTAAATGAATGTTTAAATCCGATTTAGTCAAAGGCTGATAGTCAGATTTTTGTATAACGCTTAACTCTCCCGATGTTTCAATGATGGCATATTGCACCTCGGCAGGATCGAAAATCCCCTTTTCCCGTAACTTACCTTCTAATTCATCTAAATCGAAGCGCATCCCTTTCATATTATCTTCAAGAATGCGTCCTTTCTCAATGACGATTGTCGGCGATCCTTGAATGATTTTTCGAAGGGGTCGGCTTTTTATCGAAATGAATGCTAAAAAATAGGTGAGTACCACAAATAATATAAGATCATAATAATCGTTCCACACCTTATCGGGGTCGGCTGCTACGACAGTACCGGCAATGGAACCAATAGTAATACCGCTAATATACTCGTAAAATGTTAACTGTCCTACTTGAGTCTTACCTAAAATGCGGGTAAGAATAAGTAAACTAAAAAACACCAAAGAAGTTTGCCATGTATCACGTAAAAATTCCATCCCATCCATGTATTTCAAATCCTTTCTAGTCAGAATATTAAGCCAGACTATTTTCTTCCGGATTAATATCGTAGTAAGAACAAAGGACCTGATAAGCGAAGCTGAACATCTATCTCTATCTTCAGCTTTGCTTACAGGACAGTGTAGCTAAGGTCTATTGCTGTTTATATTGAGGTTCCTGCTGCTTAACATACTTTTCCCTTTGCTTTAATGTATCAACCGCATTATCAAGAGTCTGAGCTAACTGCTGAAATGTTTGCTTTGCCTGTTCATCCTGAGTCTCCAGAGAGAATGTCTTCATGCTTGCTGCAGCATTTTGGACAGTTGCAATGGCTTGAGTTATCTGAGTACCTACTGTCATTTCTGTCACCTCCTTTTCTGGCATTATTATTTATCCCTTCGGTTTAAATAATAAGGCTGATAAAAATCCGAATATAATCGCCGCTGAAATACCTGCGCTGGTAATTTTAAAAATACCTGTCAATACACCGATAATCCCAGTCCGGTCAGCCTCTTGTAGAGCTCCCTTGACCAATTGATTTCCAAAACTGCTGATAGGAACAGAAGCTCCTGCACCTGCGAACTTCACAAAATCATCATATAGGCCAAATCCACCTAAAATAGCTCCAGACACTACTAGTGTAACCATGGTATGCGCAGGCGTTAGTTTCAACCCATCCATAAGAAGTTGTCCAATCACACAAATTGTTCCGCCAACGATGAAAGCCACAATAAACTTATCCAATCGTAAGCCTCCTCTCCTTATTCCATTTCTATCGATACTGCATGGGCAACGCACGGTATGCTTTCCTTTTGCTGATAGGACATAGGTGAAAGCAAAGAACCTGTAGCGATAATGAGAATTCGCTTAAGTTCCCCTTTGCGCATACGATTTAAGAGATGTCCAAAAGTAGCTGTAGCAGCACAGGCACAACCACTTCCCCCGGCAAAAACAGGCTGGTCTTCCTTGTACATTAAAATACCGCAGTCAGTCAATTTTTCTACAGGAATGTCCAGTCCATGCTTTGTGAGCAAATCCCCGGCAATTCGATGGCCTATCTTGCCTAAATCTCCCGTTGCAATGAGGTCATAGTGTGACGGAGATAGGTTCAAATCCCTGAAATGAGCTTCTATTGTATCCACTGCCGCCGGAGCCATGGCTGCCCCCATGTTAAACGGATCGGAAATTCCCATATCTACTACGCGACCAATCGTAGCAGCTATAACACGCGGGCCTGTACCTTGCTGCGCAACAACTGCAGCGCCAGCTCCCGTCACCGTCCACTGAGCCGTGGGAGGTTTCTGTGCACCATATTCGGTAGGATACCGGTACTGTTTTTCTGCGGCCGCATTATGACTGGATGTACCAACAAGTGCATTCTGTGCAAAACGACTGTCAACAATCAGGGAAGCTAAGGAAAGCCCCTCCATCGAACTAGAACATGCTCCATAAATGCCTAGAAATGGAACGGCAAGTGTACGCGCAGTAAAGCTGCTGGGAATAATCTGGTTAATGAGATCCCCACTGAAGAAAAACTGGATATCCTCTTTTTTGAGTCCTGCTTTCTTAATTGCCGTTTCACAAGCTTGTTCCAAAAATTTTTTTTCTGCTTTTTCATAACTATCCTGCCCCAGCCATATATCATCATGAAGCAGATCAAAATCGTCCGCCAGATTGCCCTGCGCCTCAAAAGGTCCGCCTATCGCTGCAGAACCAATGATGACTGGTTTTGATTCGAAGAACCATGTTTGATGACCTTTGAGCATTTACACTCCACCTAACGACTTAATAATGACACTTACAATAGCAACGATAAAAGCAGAAAAAACGCCAAATACAATAACGGGTCCAGCGATTTTAAACATGTTTCCCCCAACGCCTAATACAAATCCCTCGCTTTTATGATCCAAGGCAGCGGATGTGATCGTATTTGCAAATCCTGTAACAGGAACAGCAGTTCCAGCACCACCCCATTGCGCAATATGATCATATAATCCAAGGCTTGTCAATATTACTGAAATCAAAATAAGAATTGCAACAGTAGGATCACCTGCTGTCTTTTCATCAAAGTTAAAATAGACTATGAAAAACCACTGTATTCCCTGGCCTATCATACAAATAGTGCCTCCCGTAACAAAAGCTCTTATGCAGTTTACTAGTATCGGTCGCTTGTTCTCCCTGGCATAAGCAAAATCTTGGTATTGCTGTTGTACGGGGGTTAGATTTTTCCTTTTAAAACTCGACAGATTCATCACCTTCTATCGTAATAAGTATGGCTTAAGCTTTTCCGTAAGTTGTCTTAACTTTTCAGCATGCTCGGAATACATTTTCTTAGCTGTTTCATTTTCTGTTTCCAACGCAAACGTCATAAGATCAGCCTGACTTTTTTCAAAATTTGCATATAACATTTCCTTCACTTTAGGCTGAGATAATTGTATCGCATCATCAAATAAATCCAAGTATAGTTCACCGGATGAATCTACCTGTCCGATAAAAACATTATCTAGCGATACACCCATGGTTTCCAACTGAATGCCCAGCCATTCTTTGTTGAACCCCAAAGAAAACAAGGGTTCGTTTAAGATATTACCATCCAATATCACCGTTTGTGGTTCCGCCTGTGGTGCTACCTTGATTCCCAAATCATAGGCGTCTACAGGTCTCTTATGGGATTTCATCAATACATTGAGTTCTCCTGTATCCTCCATGACTGCAAATTCTACGTCTGCAAGATTAAAAGCATTTTTAGAACGAAGCTCTCGCAAAAGTTCTTCACCTGTTAATCTTACTTCGAGAAGACTCTCTTCCATAATTTTGCCATGTTTAATTAACACAGTTTCCTTGCCGTTAACAATGTCATGAATCCATTTACTTTTGATGGACAAATAATCCAATGCAATTGGAAACAGTACCCAGACACCAAGTGCAATAAATCCGTAGGCAATATCTGTCATAAGATTTAAAGACATGACTGCCGTAATGACTGCAGTTACGACGTAACCTACGAACCTAAAAGGCGTAATTCGGACGAGATTTCTTTTTCCCATTAGCCTGATCATAAAAAGCAGCAAAAAAAATAATGAAGCTGAACTAAGTAATATCTGTATCCACACCTGCATTTTCAATCTCCTGACTAGTTTCCTTTATATTGTGGTTCTTGATATTCTAAAGTCTGGATTCTTTTCTCAAGATCGTTGATAATGATTCCGGTAGCTTCCAATGCTTCATTGTAAACCAATTTGGTTTCTTGATCCTGCGTCTGCATCGCATATAATCTTAATGTACCTTGGCTGCCCTTTAGAGTAGCTAACGTTTTCTGAATTTGAGAAGCAACTGTCATGTATATTACCTCCATTTACCATGTTATTATTACTTCTATTTTCGAGTTTCATTCTTTAAAAGGGTTTGAAATGATTGGAAAATATCCTACATTTACCACTTATAAAAGTGGTATAGTCTGCCAATAATATGATTGTTTCAAGTAAAATAGATAATGGAGGTTAATTTATGACTGTAAAAAAGGATTTAGAAAAAGCTATAGCTGCTGCAGAGTCTGCCAAAGGTACCTATGCCACATTTGCTACATCAACTGACGACCCAAGTGCTCAGACAATGTTTGAACAAATGGCACAAGATATGGACCGTCATCTTGCCCAAATTAATAGCCGTTTAAGCACTACAGCAGAAAATAAGTTAAATAACCAGCAACAATCGTAAAACAGAAAGGTAGGAAGAACTGAACTAGCCTTGCCTGCATATAAAAAAGCCACGAAATACGAAACAACCGTACTTCGTGACTTTTATTTTATAGCAACAAAAGGATTACCTAGCATGTAAGCTATGCATTACACAACAACTTGCCTAAGTAATCCCTGAAGTCCCGCTTACCTCATAACCTACCCTAGACGATTCTCCAAGGCATCCGCACATAACTCCTGCAGCCACTTTTTCTCAGCTCTGGCTGTTTCAATCAGTCCCCTATAAATATATTGAACAGCGCGAGAGGTTGTAGGGGAAATTTCAGCCAAAGCCTTTTCCATAACTTCGATTTTTTTTTCAGCATACTTAATTTTTTGTTTGATTACTTCGGCGATTTTTTGGCTGTCCCCATAGCGGGCAAAAACAAGCGCCGTATAGAGAGGATCATAATGCTGCTCCTCTTTGCTCATCTGCTGCATGAGCAAGTCCTGAAACTCATTTTTCCCCGCCTCAGTTATTTTATAGACCGTCTTATCGGGACGTTTTTCTTCCTTTATTACCTGGGACACTTCAATAAGACCTTCGTCTTTCAACTGCTCAACAGCATAATATAACGATCCTTTATAAAAACTTACAAACTTGTCCATTTTTCGCATTTTCATGATATGTTGCATTTCATAAGGATGTTTTTCACCATTCATTAATAAACCGAGAATAATCAATTTTACCGACATCTATCTTTCAACTCCTATCTGTATACTAAAGTAACTATACTTTATTATATTACATTCCACCAACATTTTCTAAGGAGCTTTGACAAAAGGTGGTTGTATCAGTCGCGAATGCTGTTTGATATTTTCATCTTCCACAGCCTTTTTGTTTAAAAAGAAGCCTAATGGAGCAATCAGCGCAACAAGAATGGCGGGAACGAACATCGCGTCATTCACGCTAGCAAGATAGGCTTGTTGCTGCAGCATCGAACTCAGCAACCCTTCCGCACCAAAATGTGCCATAACGGAAGAAGCTGAAATACCATGATGGATTACCGTGCTTTGCAGATTCTTGATGGTAATTACTGTAGCACTGGAAGACCAATTCACGGTTTCTGATAGCCAGGCATTATGATAAATTTGTCTATGCATCATGACATAGGTAATTAAGGCAATGCCAAATGAACCGGAAATTTGGCGTACTACATTGTTAATGGCCGAAGCCTGGGCTGCCAACTGTTTCGGAATAGTATTTATGCCAGCGGTGGATACCGGCATCATAGCCAATCCCAAACCGACCGATCGCTTCACAAGTATCCATTGCACATCGGTAAAACTGGTATTAGAAGCCAGTGTATGCAATTGATAACTATAATAACCGGCAATCCCAAATCCGAAGACGCAAAGCGAAGTCGCCCCAAATTTATCAAAAAGCCGTCCGCTAAGCGGCATCATCAAGGCAATTGCCAGAGCGCTGGGCATGGTAACTTGTCCTGATTGCAGCGGGGTTAACCCTCGGATGCTCTGCGAATAGATGGGCATGAGAAACGTAATAGAATACATAGCTATATTCGACAAAGCAACGGACAGTAAACTGATACAATACGTTCGGTTTTTCAGAAGCTTAAGGTTAATTAAAGGATCCGCTGTAGTGGTTTCCCATATCACAAACAGAACCGCCGTACCAACCGAAAAAATTAGTAAACTAACAATATATAGAGAGGTCCAGCCTTCATTTTGCCCCTTACTTAACGCCAATAACAAAGCAAAACAGGCTGACGCGCTAAGAATAAATCCGAATACATCCAACTTCAAGCCAACCTTTTGCGGCGTTTCCCGAAGTACTATCCACCCCAATATTATTGCGATTAAACCAATTGGCAGATTGATCGTAAATATCCACTGCCAGCCCATATGAACGACGATATAGCCGCCTAAAGTAGGACCAATACTCGGCGCGCCCATGGCCGAGACACCCCAAATCCCCATCGCCATACCCATTTTTTCACGCGGTACAATCATACGAATCATGCTCATGCTTACCGGCATCAACATCCCCCCGCCGATAGCTTGAATCACCCTGGCAAAAACTAAAAAACTATTACTTGTTGCCATGGCGCATATTACAGATCCCAGGGTAAAGATTGCTAGTGAAATAAGATAAATTCGTTTATTCCCAAATCGCTCGCATAAATATCCAGTTACAGGTATGATCACCCCTGAAGTCAACATATAAGCTGTTACTACCCATTCAACAGAATCGGCATTCCCGCCGAAGCTCGCCCGCATTGTTGGCAGAGCCGTATTGACAATGCTCGTGTCTAAAATAGCCATAAAGCAACCCAAAATCAAGGCCATCACTTCCGGCCAGGGAATCTTTTTTTCATTTTCCCGCTCTTTCATGTTCTCACCTTGCAACATGTATTTTTACCGTAACATTCATTCCGGGAACCAATTGACAACCGTGATAATCGTTAATACTGATTTTCACTGGAATCCGCTGTACTACTTTGGTAAAACTGTCCCCGGTATTTTGCGATGGCAACAAAGAAAAAGTTGAAACAGTGGCCTTGTTCCTAGAAATAACTTGCCCTGTAAAATCAATACCAGGGAAAGCATCAATAGTAAACTCCACCATCTGCTTCGGCTTTATTTTTGCTAAATCTGTCTCTTCCACTTCAGCCGTGACATATAAATTTTTCAAATCAGCTAACATCAAAACAGGATAGCCCGGCGTCCCTATTTCGCCAACATTGCCACTCTTATTGATTACTGTTCCAGTGATCGGTGATTTAATAATCGCTAAATCAACATTAGCTCCTGATGAAAGACTTAAATCGTTTTGCCGAATGATGTTTTGCCCTTCCTTTACCTTATCCCCTTCCTGTACATAGATATCGGTAATTTTTCCGGTTATTTGCGTACTGACACTTATAATTGTACCGTCAATGTGTGCATCATCTGTAACCACGTAATGGGTTTTCATATACCAGTAATATCCAGCGACTCCTGTCATAACCAGCATCATCAGTATTGCCGCAATGATCATGAACCCTTTCTTCTTTTTATCCATCTTATCTTTTTACTCCCCACGCGACCTGCATGCCCTCTGTCAGCAACTCCTGCCCAGAAATAACAATGTCTTGTCCAGCCTCAAGTCCTTCTTGGACTATGACATTAATTACATCGGCACTTCCAAGCAATACCGCTTTTTTGGAAACAATACCATCTGTCATAGTCCAAATATAATTTTTATTATTTTCACTAATAACAGCCGTTTTGGGAACAACCACTTCTATCCCGATTTTCCCCTCCCATAATGCTTCAGCAAACATGCCTGGCTTCAAGCGATGATCTTGATTATCAATTAATACTTTAACAAGATAAGTTTTAGAGGTAGAACCGCTTGCCTGAGCAATATTAGTTACTGTGCCATTGAAAGGAATTTCAGAAACTGATGCAATTTTAACAGGTACTTGGCCCCCAACGGTTATTTGATTAATCTTTTCTTCTCCTACGGAAGTCATCACAAAAACTTTATCTAAATTAACAACTGAAAACAACGTAACTTCCGGATTGGCTAATTCGCCAACATTCACATTTTTTGCCGCAATTACACCACTTATCGGAGAAACAATAATACTATTTTGATAGTTAGCCAATGCCAGTTGCAAGCTAGCTTCCGCCTGTCGCACTTGCGCCACTGATCCATTCAGCGCCAATTCTTTCGCCTTGGCAAAAGGAAGAGCATATTTATTATCAAAATCAGCCCTAGCCAACGCTCCCTGCTCCACCAAAACCTTATATCGTTCAAAGCTTTGTCGCTGTACATCATAGTCGATTCGCGCCGTCTCCAGGGAAGAGCGAGCTGTTGCTACGCTTGCCTGCGCCTGATCCACACTTGCAGCCAAATCATTCGCTTCGAGTGTCAACAAGGTATCTCCGCCTTTCACCTCACTTCCAATATCCACATAAATCACCCCGACTTTGCCAGTTACTTTGGATACAATATTTGCCGTCTCCAACGCCTCCAGCTTACCGCTAAAACTGCTTCCATGATTATTTTCAACCTTTCCCGCTTTAACTGTCTGCACCATCACTTTATCTTGTTTAAAAAACAATGATGACACTACTCCCAAAAGCGATAGCAGAATAATCATAACTACGATTATCCTACGATACTCCCGAATTCTCACTACACTCACCTTCATCTTAATTATAATTTTACTATTTAAATTTTACTATTTAAATTTAAATAAGTCTAGTGATTTTTTAATGGATGCTGGAACTTTTTTTATTAAGTATGATCCCAATAATTTTCAATACTAAGTTAAAAGCAAGATTAGGCTGAGCCTTAGAAAGATTAGCCCCTTGACACAAAGTAAAAAGCATAATATAGTTGTAACTATAGTTACAACTATATTATGCTGAGAGGACCCGAAAGTGATTGACGAATCGTTATTTTCACATTTGCAAAACTTTGGTCTAACCCAATATGAAGCCAAAGCTTACACTGCTTTATTAAGTATTGGGACATCCAATGCTTATAAAGTAAGTAAAGCATCAGAAATACCGCGTACGAGAATATATGATATTTTAGATTCTCTTACTAATCGTGGAATTGTGATGTTAGAAGAAACAAGTGACGGGACCAAAAATTACACGCCATTACCCGCAAGTGTGTTTTTGGAACAAGCACGTGAAAAGTGGTTTACTACCTATAATCGTGTTGAAAAAGAACTTAAAACCATTGAATCCGAAAATAAACAAGCGATCTATGTTTCAACAGTAAAAGGTGAATCAAACATCTTAGCGTTTTGCCG
This sequence comes from Pelorhabdus rhamnosifermentans, assembly GCF_018835585.1. NCBI lineage: Bacteria > Bacillati > Bacillota > Negativicutes > Selenomonadales > Sporomusaceae > Pelorhabdus > Pelorhabdus rhamnosifermentans. The sequence continues at coordinate 278,473 of NZ_JAHGVE010000002.1, read as the reverse complement.
AAGCTTGCTACATGAAGCAAAACAAAGAATAATTATTTCAATTTGGGCTCCCATGTATGCGGAATTGCTCACTGATTTACAAGTTTGTATGGAACGTGGTTGTAGTGTACGTGGTATCACATTTGAAGTAGAGCATCCACTCAGTACTTTAGATAACCACCGACTGAACAAATCGCACCATAGTCCTGACAACAAGAAATGGTTCATACTCTCTGTAGATGGAAAGAAATTATTATATGGCCATTCATCCGAACACAATGGTAATGCTTTTTACACGGCTGACCCTGTCCATATTTATTTACTTGAAGACTATATCTTTCATGATGTTTTGGTTAATCGTGTGATTGAAAAAGAACATAATCAAGAGGTAGCGACTCAAATATTATCTGAGATATTAGCTGAAATGAAAATCAATTTTTAGTCATACAAAAATCAATAAAAAAAGGAGCTGAAATAATTATGAGGTTAGTTAATTTTAAAGTTGAAGAACAAATCCGCTTAGGAATCAAGCTTGAGCACGGCATCCTTGATGTAGAACAAGCCGCTGCTGCCTATTCTCTTGAGGTACCTACAGAGATAGAACAAGTCATTGCCGGAGGCCAAAAATGTCTGAGCCAATTAGCTGCATTGGTAAAAAAAGAAGTTCAAATTCTACCGGAAGAAAAAATTGATTATGCACCCTGTATAATCAATCCAGAAAAAATTATTTGTATTGGGCTAAATTATAAAAGTCATGCAAAGGAATGCAATATCGAAATTCCTACTTCACCCGTTCTATTTAGTAAGTTCAATAATTCTTTAGCTGCTCATAACGAAGCAATTCCCTTGCCAAAAGCGGCGAAAAAATTTGATTATGAAGCGGAGTTAGTTATTGTGATTGGAAAAGAAGCTGTCGATGTTTCTAAAGAAGATGCGCTGTCCTATGTTTTTGGCTATACAACAGGGAATGATCTATCTGCTCGCGATCTTCAATTCCGCACAGGACAATGGCTACTCGGCAAAACATGTGACCACTTCGCTCCTATCGGACCTTATTTAGTCACAGCCGACGAAATAGATCCTAACAATCTGGACATTCAATCAAAAGTAAACGGAGAAATTCGCCAATCCTCCAATACACGTGATATGATTTTTGACTGCGCTACCATTGTAAGTTACATATCGCAACATATCACTTTAAAACCCGGCGATATTATCTTTACAGGAACACCGCAGGGTGTCATTGTAGGTTATCCAGAAGCTCAACAAAAATGGTTAAAATCAGGAGACAAAGTAAGCGTTTCAATTGAAAAGATTGGCACTTTAGTAAATGTCATGAAGTAACTGTATCCGCATCTCTACGATTCAAGAATCCTGCAAATTCCAATCGGAATTTTGCAGGATTTTCTGTTGACGAAAAGAAAGGTGATCTTATGAAAAAATTAATGATTATCAATGGTACCATGGGTATTGGTAAAAGTACGGTATGCAAAATACTGCTTGATAAATTAAAACCCAGCATCTATCTTGATGGTGACTGGTGCTGGAATATGAACCCCTTTATTGTTTCGGAAGAAAATAAGGCTATGGTATTGGATAACATCACGCATTTATTAAAAAATTATCTGCTTAATTCCAGCTATAAATATATCGTTTTTTGCTGGGTTATCCATCAGGAAGCTATTTTTAATCAAATCTTAGAACCGCTAACAGATCTTGATTTTGAGCTCTATAAAATTTCACTTGTTTGTTCGGAAGCCGCGCTTAGAAGAAGATTAGAACAAGATGTTCAAAATGGAATGAGAACATCTGACGTAATAAATAGAAGCGTGCAAAGACTTCCCTTATATGATAAAATGGATACGGTTAAAATAAATGTAAGTCATCTGACACCACAAGAAACAGCAAAAAAAATTTACAACTTAATAAAATAACTATAATTTTTTTTATGATGCGAGAGCCCTTTCACCCAGAAGAGCTCTCGCATCCTGCTTGCTATAACCAGTGCTTCACAACACAAAACGAAAAGAATATGCGAGGCTCAGTAGACTACTACACTATATATTGATTATTAATACATTGACAGACACAACATCTAGTAATATGATAGATATTGTTACTGATACTTTCCGAACAGGAGGCGAAAGGCCGAAATGTCCATATTGCGCGGCCTAAAAAAATTATGCTCACAACAATCGTAAAAAGGGATGGCCGCGAGGTACCCTTTAATTTAGAAAAAATCACGAATGCCATCTACAAATCTCTACAAGCAGTCGGTAATGGGGACTCAAAGTTAGCGTTTGATCTTGCAATAAAAGTTGCCGAGCAAACAGACCAAGTAAATTCCGAAACACACACACATCCTTCTGTTGAAGAAATTCAAGATATTGTTGAAAAGGTACTGATTGACGCCGACCTTTCCAAAGTCGCCAAATCTTATATTCTTTATCGTGCCGAACGCACTAGAGCACGTGAAATGAATACACGGCTCATGAAAACCTACGAAGAAATTACGACTCGCGATTCTAAGGAAAGCAATTTGAAACGGGACAATGCGAATATTGACGGCGATACTGCCATGGGTTCCATGCTAAAATATGGTTCTGAAGGCGCCAAAATTTATAATGAAATGTATATTCTCAAACCGGAGCATGCCAAAGCACATCGCGATGGTGACATTCATATTCACGATTTCGATTTTTATACCTTAACAACAACATGCTGCCAAATTGACATTCAAAAACTGTTCAAGGGTGGTTTTTCGACGGGGCATGGTTATCTTCGCGAGCCCAACGACATTGCAAGCTATTCAGCTCTTGCCTGTATTGCTATTCAATCCAACCAAAATGATCAACATGGTGGCCAAAGCATTCCGAATTTTGACTATGGCCTGGCCGATGGCGTACGGAAAACCTTTGCTAGAAAATATTGGGACAACTTAATCAAATCACTTGCCTTTAGCACTGACAGCGAAGACGGTATCGCTGAAAAAATCAAAGATACAGCAAAAGATATCTGGAGTCGCTTGAAAACGGCACCGGAAATTTCCAATCCCACTGACTACATAGCGGAAGAAAATCGTCTGCTCGCGGACTGCTTTGATCCGGTCTTACTAAAAAAATCACAAGCCTTTTCACTAAAACAAGCTCTGAAGGAAACGGACCGGGCCACTTATCAGGCTATGGAAGCTCTCATCCATAATTTAAACACCATGCACAGTCGGGCCGGTGCCCAGGTACCGTTCAGTTCAGTTAACTACGGTACCGACATCTCACCTGAAGGCCGCATGATTATGAAAAACATCATGTTGGCCACAGAATCGGGCCTTGGTTACGGCGAAACCCCCATTTTCCCAATACAGATATTTAAGCTCAAAGAAGGGGTGAATTATAACCCTGGCGACCCGAACTATGATTTGTTCAAACTTGCCTGCCGTGTCAGCGCCAAACGTCTTTTCCCTAACTTTTCATTTATCGACGCACCCTTCAATCAGCAATATTACAAGGCCGGCCATCCCGAGACTGAAATCGCTTATATGGGTTGTCGTACACGCACCATCGGCAATGTCAACGATCCTGCACGAGAAACAGTTTATGGCCGCGGCAATCTGAGCTTTACTTCCATTAATTTACCGCGTCTCGGCATTTTAAGTAACAACAATATTTCCGAATTCTATATAAAACTAGATTCACTCATTCAATTATGTATTGATCAACTACTTGATCGTTTTGAAATTCAGTGCCAGAAAAAGGTTCGTAATTTCCCCTTCCTCATGGGTGACGGCATATGGCTGGATTCAGATAAACTCGGTCCTGACGACGAGATCCGCGAAGTGTTAAAACACGGTACACTTTCCATCGGTTTTATCGGTCTGGCTGAATGCCTTAAAGCCTTGATTGGTGAGCATCATGGAGAATCAGCAAAGGCACAGGCGCTTGGGCTAGAAATTATTAGTCACATGCGTGCCAAGATTGACAAAGCGGCTCAAAAATATAAGCTCAATTTTTCTCTACTGGCAACGCCAGCTGAAGGTCTTTCGGGTCGTTTTGTCGAGATCGACAAGAAACGATTCGGCAGCATTCCCGGCATAACTGATCGGGAATATTACACGAATTCATTTCATATTCCCGTCTACTATCCGGTTAGCGCCTATGATAAAATCAACTTAGAAGCCCCTTACCATAATCTCACCAATGGCGGACATATCACCTATGTTGAACTTGACGGCGATCCGACTAAAAACCTCGATGCTTTCGAATCCGTCATTCGTTGCATGAAAGAAAGTGGTGTCGGTTACGGATCGATCAACCATCCCGTTGACCGAGATCCTGCCTGTGGCTATAACGGCATTATCGACAATACTTGTCCTAAATGTGGTCGCAACGAAATGGACGGGCCCTCCTTTGAACGAATTCGTCGCATTACGGGCTATCTGGTCGGCACTCTCGACCGCTTTAACAATGCCAAGCGAGCTGAAGTACGTGATAGAGTCACACATGTATGCGGTGAACAACAGGATCGGAAAATGGAAGTCCTTTGAGTACACTGAAACTTGCTGGTCTTATTCGTGAATCCATCGTAGACGGACCGAATCTTCGCTTTGTCGTGTTTGCCCAGGGTTGCCCCCATCACTGCCCAGACTGTCATAATCCACAGACTTGGCCTTTTACGGGCGGTTTTGAAACTACCCCAGCACAAATTATCGCCGAAATGGTGAAAAACCCCTTATTACGCGGATTAACGCTAAGCGGCGGTGAACCATTTTGCCAGAGTTTTGCTATGACGAATTTAGCAGAAATTGCCCATAGCAAAAGCTATGACATCATTGCCTACACAGGATTTACTTTTGAGGAATTGTTGCAAAAGTCACATGCTGAATTCTCAATTCTAACTCTACTTCAACAAATAGATATCTTAATTGATGGTCCGTTTTTAAAAAAACATAAAAGTTACGAACTCAGCTTCCGGGGTTCATCCAATCAGCGAATCATTGATGTTCGTGCTTCACTTATCAAAGGTACTGTCGTTCTGAAACAACTATAAAACAAGACGAATCAGCTTTTAGAGACTGATTCGTCTTGTTTTTTCATTTTCTTTTCTCACATATAAGAAGTGGATCTATCTCTAACTAACTGCATTTGATCATACAAATTTTTCCCTGGACACAAAGTATCGTTTAAATCCTTATGTCCTTGGACAGTAATCTGATTTGGTGATAAATCATAAATATGACATAAAGCAGCAACTAATTTCGCTGCCGAATGAATTTGCGCCTGTTTAGGAACGGATTCTTCAAAATCTCCTACTAGATTAATACCGACTGAGGCTTCATTATATCCATAAGTATGTGCACCAATTGCATCCCTTGGCCTGCCTCGTTCAATAATACCATTTTTTCGAATCACGTAATGATAACCAATGCCAGCCCAGCCATTTGCAAGGTGCCACCTATGAATCTCCTGAGCCGATACATCGCGATCCGTACCGCCCACATGATGGATAATGAGCATATTCGTTTCAGATCGAGTTTCTAAGGAGCCAAATTTTAAATTGGTTTCTTTAATTTTTAAATTATTTTCTTTGATTTGTGTTGGTTTACTAAAAGCACCAATATCGAGTATGATACGATAATGATTGCACAAAATAGACGGCGGAAAAACGCTACAGCGTATCTCGGGAAGTGGAAGTACCTCCATTAAACGAATTTTAATTTGACTATCTTGCTGAGATACTTGTTCAATCTTATAGTCAGATATAAATTGATTTGAACAAGCGAAAGTGCCGACAAAACTGTCGGCACTACAATTTTTAAGCGTAATTTGAACATATTTGGCATTCTGTTCCTTAATAATTTCGCACTTATCAGAAACTTCAAGAACTACTCGAAAATAGACCTGCTTATCATCTTGAGCTCGATGAAAAGCTTTCCGTATATTTACAATATGTGTCGATATATTTTGTGTTGAATTTGCGAAAACAGTGCCGTAACGAAGTAGATTTTGACCGAACCATAAATTAGCGCCCATGTAAAAAGTTTTGCGTAAAAATGTCCTTCGATTCATATTAAGACCACCAGAATTACAAGTATTAGTTTTGTGCTATTATAAATCACAAACTAATTATACTACTCTGCATTACTTTTTCAACAATATTCCCTATATTACTTCTTTTTTTATGATTAAATGACATAAATTAAGCCACAAAATACGATATAACCGTACTTTGTGACTTTTAGCACATTCGTTTATTTTTATATTTTCTTATGCACTTCGTAAAATTCATTATATTTTTTTAGTTCCCGTTTTAAAAGATTCGGCGTATCAAGCTCATAAGGACACTGACTTTTACACTGGCCACATTCTAGGCATTGATTAATTAAATTCATTTTTTCCCTGAAATCGTTTTCCATGAATGGACCAATCGGTGCTCTTCCTAAAAGCAACGATATTCTTGCTTGAACAGGTATTTCTATCCCGGCAGGACATGGCATGCAATATCCGCATCCTCTACAAAAATCCCCTGCTAATTCATTTCTGTCCTTTTGAATCAGTTTCCACATGGCTTCATCCAATTCCGGCGGATTCTTTTCCAAGGCGACAAATTCCTCTAATTCACTGATCTTCTGAATACCCCAAATAGGCACTACATTATCAAACTGTCTTAAAAAAGCAAACGTAGTAGAAGCATTCGTGATTAAGCCACCTGATAAGGCTTTCATGGCTATCACACCAATCCCATTTTTTTTACACTCAGCAATTAATTTTAAATCTTCATCAGTTGAAAGAGAATTCAAAGGAAATTGAATCGTGTCGTACAAGTTAGATGCGGCTGCCTGCATGGCATTTTTTATATTATGATTTGTAAGACCAATAAAGCGAATCATTCCTTTTTTCTTAGCCTCGATTAAACCGGCATAAAGACCTTCTGAATCCTCTGGATCTGGAAGTTCCTTCGGATTATGTAATTGATAAATATCGATATAATCGGTTTTTAAATTTTTGAGACTCGTTTCTAAATGTTCAAATAATGTTTTTTTATTCTTCGCCGGGCTCTTGGTAGCAAGGATAATATGATTTCTTACTTCCGAAAGAGAATAACCGATTTTTTCTTCACTATCTGTATATCCTCTTGCAGTATCAAAAAAGTTTATTCCATTTTCATAAGCCGTTCTTAGTATCGCTTTCGTTTCATCAAAAGAAATCCGCTGTATAGGTAAAGCGCCAAAGCCACTTCTACTCACCATTAATTTTGTGCGACCCAATTGAATTTTATCCATCTTCATTCTCCCTCATCTCATTTATGCCATATCCTTTTTTGCTTCTGCTTTTTGTAAAAATTTTTCCTTCGTAATAATGAAACGTTCATGTGTCCCTTCGCCAATTTTCTCTCTGTCATCAAATGCAGTGACATGAAAAATAAGACGCCTTCCATCCAATTGGATAAGCTCAGCAACCACTTTAATCGTCATGCCTACAGGAGTGGCTGCAAGATGCTTGATTTTTAAATCAATACCTACTGTAGCCATTCCTTGAGGCAAGTAGGAATCAACAACTGCTAAGGAAGTTGCCTCCATCAATCCGATCATGGCTGGAGTCGCATAAACAGCCACTCCCCCACTGCCATATTTAATAGCTGTATTGTTTTCAGTAACTTTTTCCGTTTTTTCGGCTTTCATGCCAATTTTCAAATTAGAATCCATAAACATCTCCCCCTTTTCTATTATTTAGAGATACAAATACGTGAATTGATATAGATTATCCTTTTTACAAAACTCATCGATTTATTTTAAGAATTGATGTCATTTTATCACCCATTATGCACGGATGCAACATACAACCCTTTTATCTTAAATCTTTACGTTTTCCTCCTAATTTATCGTCTGAACAAGTTATCTCATTTTTCGCCTTCAATTTTGGGTGCTTTATCATTTTTTTTATCGATATATAGTTTTCCGTCGGGTGTTATCATTGCCAAAGTCACATCTTCAAGCTTCGCATTTTGATGCGCCAGACTGCTTTTAAGCCATTCAAGTGTCATCCCGCTTTTAGACAAGGCAGAATCAATTACCTTGCCATCAATAATAAGCTCTCGCCCAATCAAGCCACTGTAAATGTCAGGTAACGTATCGCACATAGTCTCGGATTTTTCCGACTTATCTATTTCCTTATTCTCCATTACGCTTATCTGTCCATCTGTTTCAATGACTGCTACCTCGACATTAGAGGGATCAAAAATACTTTGCTCACGCAATGCCCGCAAGAGATCATTTATGTTGTAAAATTTCTTTTGCAAATTTTCTTCCAAAATGCGGCCTTGGTAAATAACCATAATGGGTTCGGAATCGACAAATTTTCTTGCTGATAGACTCCTTTGTGTAAAAAAATTAACAACTAATACCCAAACAGTTGCAGCTGTTAAACTCACTAGCCCCTCTGCTATAGATACTGATTTTCCCACTGCAAACGCGGCGCCGATGTTACCAAGAATAAGCCCGATTACATAATCATATAGCGTAAGTTGGGCAATGGATCTTCTTCCCATGACTTTTGTCACAACCATTAAAGCCCCTAAAGCAATAAACGTCCGATAGACATTTTCTATAATAATGTCCATTGATAAATTCCTCCACTCTTCTCCATCCAAATTTGATTTTTTTTGCTGACTTTATTATTCTTGTGCATAAAGATCAGCCTTCATTCATCCCAAAATTTATAATTAATAAAAATCCAAACAAAAAACGCGCTAGTTACGCGCGTCCTTCTATACATATATATAACTTGAGCATCCCATTCCCACATTTCACACACCACCTATACTAATTATGTTGAACCAGACCATAGGGGTGAATGGAATCATGAACTATCCGTACTGACTATCTGGCTGCCGCTTGTTTTATATGTACCAGCTCCTTAACTCTTCTTAAAACCCCCTGCCAATCGCCATATTTCTGCTGACGAAGTATTCGTATCGTCGGATACCAATCACTGTCTTCACGTTCTAATTGCCAGCGCCAATCCGGAGCAAATGGTAAAAGTAGCCATGTTTCTTTTCCCATTGCTCCTGCCAAATGAGCTACAGCCGAATCAACTGATATGATCAAATCAAGATTACTAATCACACCTGCTGTTTCGGAAAAATCAATTAGTCGAGAAGATAAATCAATAACGCTATATAATGTATCTTTCAAATTTCCGGCCCGTTTCCCCACTTGTAAACTAACCCATTCTACTTCAGTAATATCAAATAACTGTCTGAACGTTTCAAAAGCTATGGAACGATTACAATCGTTTTTGTGATTAGGATTACCCGCCCACACAACACCAACTCTTAATCTCTTGCCAATACCTCTTTTCCCAAGTATTTTGGACCATTTTATTACAACCTCGTGTTCCGGCTGTATATATGGAATCTTCTTGGGAATTGTCTCCTGCGTCGTCTTAAATACAAAAGGAAGGCTAAGCAACGAGCAGGTAAAGTCATATCTTTCCTCGTGTATCTTTTCATCAGTAGAAATAACAACCGTTTTTTGCGAATTTATCATCAACTGTTGCAAAGGTTTCTGAATCAATACAGTTGTTTCAGATGCCAGTTCTGCAACCTTTTTCGCATACCTGATAAATTGAATCGTATCACCAAATCCTTGCTCATAATATAGCAAGATTCTACAGCCTGCTAAGTTTTCACCTTGCCAATAGCGAATTTCCGGCTGCCAATAGCCGAACACTTTCCGTCTCAATTCATATTTTTCCCACCACTCAGCACCATACTTTCCCTGAAGCAAGTCTAAAATTCCTAAGGCAAAACTAGCTTCAACAGAATTTGGATACTGTTCAATCACTTGGCAAAAACATGCCTTCGCTTCGTCCAGCCGATAGGTATCTTTCAAAAGAATGCCCAAATTTACCCGAGCATTCAAATATTCAGGTTGCAGCTCAATTGCTCGGCGATAACAAGCCTCTGCTTCATCAAGACGAAAACTATATTTTAAAACCAACCCCAAATTATTGTAACTCTCTGGATATTTTGGATTCAGTTCAATGGCTCGACGAAGATATTCCTCCGCTTCATAGCAGTTAGTATCTCTTAATACCAAACCGAGTGTTGCATAGGCCTCTATTAAATCACTTTTCAACTCAATTGCACGTTTAAGACAGCTTTCAGCTTCGGCCAATTGCTTTATTCCCATTAAAACCACTCCCAGATTACCGTAAGCCTCGGGATATTGTGGATTCAATTGAATTGCTTGCCTTAAGCAAATCTCAGCTTCAGTAAGTCGGTTACAATTTATTAAAACGGTACCTAAATTATTATACGCCTCAAAAAAATCAGGTTTCAAAATAATAGCTTTACGAAATGCAGACTCTGCTACATCCACCAACTTCTCCCCAACTTTTACCACTCCCAAACCATTATAAGCCTCGGCATATTGGGAATTTATTTCAATAGCTCTACAAAAAGCGTCTGCCGCTTGTTGTAGAGCTCCGTTATTCATTAATTCATAGCCTTTATCTAAATACATTTTTGCATCCACATACATCCCCCACAATCATCCGATTGATTACTTTCTTTTGATTCAGACACGCTAAATAAGATTCTCACCTTCAATATCATAAATAGTCGCATAACTTTATCATATCATAAAATTATTATTCAAAAACATTCAGATAAAAAAATAAAGCGGACATCCTATAAAAAGCGATGCCAGCTTACATAAATTTGAAAATCAGTATACAGCAATCAAAGTAACTAAAATTCCATTATGCATTACTGATTCAAAACCAACAGAATCTACAACTTAAAAAGCTTTAAAAAGAATTATTTCTTTGAAACTTCTGGTTTTATCTTAGCCGTGGCTGAATCGTCAAAAAATATCCTTAATCTATTTGGATCTGGATCGGTTGGTTTCATTAATTCTGATTCAACAAACATTCTCATCATTTCAAGTTGTATCAGATGCGGATCTCCAGAAACATTTGCTTGAATAATTCTTTGCAAACTGGCTTCACCTACATAAGGCAATACCTGACCAATAAAAAACTTTTTTGCTGCCTCAAGGTCTATAGCAACTTTCTTATTAGCTGCAGCCTTAGAAAAATCTATCAAGTTATTAGTCATGACTGATCCCTCTCCATCTTATTTACTTTTGTGTAAATCCAATTGGAGAATTGGTTACACCCTGCTATGACTAATATACATATATATTATTAGAAAATCGTTAAAAAATGTAAGGAATCTATCAAAATCACTCTCCACTAACATTTAATCATTACCAAATACCTTATCGATCATAGTGTTTTGCCCCAACTTCAATGTTGAGGACAATTTCCTTTTTGCGGCTATAGAATGTTTTGTTGTATAGCCAAACTCCGTTAAATACTTCCAGTAACGCTTTGGCATATGGCTCATCCGACACTTTGGATTGTGACGGCCCTTTACTTCAATCGTATCGTAGAACAGCCGCCATAGTTCACGAAAGGATTGCTCCTCTTCATCGGGCTCAGGCAGCTCAAGATCATCAATAGGAATTACAGCCGATTGATGCGGCTGATATACCAAGGCCATAAAATGCGTCTTATCATAGATTAAAAAGCGCTCCTCTGGATATCGTTCGCAGAAATGCTTGGTCAACAAGGGAAGTACAACATTTTTAGGCTCGATCTCAGCTACAAGGATATTATTAAAAATAGAAAAACGCAGAAAACCTCTTAGCAGTTCGCTTTCTTTTCCCAAATGTTTAACCGCTTTAAAGAGCCTATCTACTACGTCATCTGTTAACATGCTCATCACGGACGTGCCATAACGATAGCCCTTACGCAAGAAGAGCAAAATGTACAATTCCTTTTGATCAAGACAGGTTAAAAAAGCACGCCGCACAAAATCCAATGCTGAGTCGCCGATTTTTTGGGGAATAGAAACCAAAACTCGACTCGCCTTCTCAGAATCAGTCGTAATTTCTTTCACAGGCAACAGCGAAGTCTGAAATGCATCGGGCCGAAAAATATCGCTGGGAATTTCTTTTTGCTCATAGCTTTCGAACACACAGCACAGTAGTCCGTCAAAACTTCCATCATAACGATAAATCAGATTGGACTTGTTAAGCATTTTTGTCTATCCCCCTCTATGAATGGCGATAGCATTTCTCGAGGTGAATCGAAAAGAGAAAGCTGTTCAGCCGCTGTCTGAGCAGGAAAATTCTGGTGATACAAAGCCAGCGTCTTATCAGACATGAATGATCTCAGTACTGTACTTGGTTTCACTTTCAAGGCAGCGGCGATTCCCCCCCCACAAGTAATAAAATACTGGGCCCGCTTCAAAACCACGCCGAGCTTCTTAAGACCTTCCAAGCGAAGAGTCGCTGTGCGACGGGCAATTACAATCCGTTTTGCACTGGTTACGCCAATACCAGGCACCCGTAACAGATCATGATAGGAGGCGCGGTTTACATCGATGGGGAAAACCTCCATATGATTCAGTGCCCAATTGCATTTTGGATCGATGTAAGGATTAAAACTTTGATTATGTTGATCTAAAAGTTCATTGGCTGTAAATCCATAAAACCGTAGCAGCCAATCAGCCTGATAAAGCCGATGCTCACGCAGAAGTGGTGGCTTTGTATTGAGTGTAGGCAGCAAGGCATCTTGCGTCACAGGCATATAGGCCGAAAAGAAAACACGCTTGAGCTTGTATTTCTTATAAAGACCTTCCGTTAAATTCAAAATTTGAAAATCCGTGTCAGGTGTCGCACCTACAATCATCTGAGTGCTCTGCCCAGCCGGAGCGAATTTGGGAGCATGCCGATACTTGATTAGATCGGTAGAATTTTCTTTTATGCGATTTTGAATATATCCCATGGGTGCCAAAATGGAATGCTTCGATTTATCCGGTGCTAAGAGCTGCAAACTTTTCTGAGAGGGAAGTTCAATATTCACACTCATACGGTCTGCTAACATCCCCAAGCGAGCGATCAGCGCGCTATCCGCTCCAGGAATGGCCTTAGCGTGAATATATCCGGAAAAATGATATTCCTCCCGCAAAATACGCAGCGCCTCAATCATTTGCTCACAAGTATAGTCAGGATTTTTCAATACGCCGGAACTCAGGAAAAGACCTTCAATATAATTTCGCCGATAAAAATTAATGGTTAACTCGGCTAGTTCGCGTGGCGTAAAAGAAGTCCGCGGTGTATCGTTTGACAAGCGATTCACACAGTATTTACAGTCATAGGCACAAACATTGGTCATTAGCACCTTTAACAGTGAAATACACCGCCCATCCGCTGCGAAGCTGTGACAAATACCCCAGGCTGCCGCACTGCCAATTTTGCCGCTGCCAGCCTTTCTATTCACACCGCTGGAAGTACATGCCACGTCATATTTTGCTGCATCAGTCAAAATTTTCAGCTTGTCAAAAATATCCACGTAAACCAGCTCCTTATGCCTTCATTATATTACAGAACACACGTTCTTGAAAAGAGGCAAAGTAATTTTAAGCAAAACGAAACCCTACAAACCTGATCTGTAGGGCGTTTACTCCGCTATGTTAGTCAATCCTTTATCCTATTTATTTAGTACTTTTCATCTAAATTCTATTACCAAAGCTAAATCTTCTATTCAGACCCCAAATTTTCCTGTAAAATAGAATAGAATAATTTAATGAAAAAACAATAAGAAAGGTACTTGAACCGTCATGAGTCTAACACCACCGACACGTCCCATTCCACCCACACCACCTACTCATCTTGCGCCACTGAGTTTAGTTCCTGCTACGTCGGATACGCCAAGCGAACAACAAGGGACTACTCAAAATTCAAAAGCGCCGATAACTCATGCAGAACCTTCTACACAGCCTGCTATGCAATCTCAACAGGCAACAAACACCAACCCCACTTCAACAGCAACTACTAAAAATCAGTCCGTCACTACCGAAAAATCTTCTCAACAAAACAGTGAGAGCACGCATATAAATACATCATCTGAAACAGCGGCTCCGCCCACTGACGGAAAACCACAAGCAACAGGCATGGGAATGGGGGCCTATTTCATTTTCGTTTTAGTTGTTAGTGTGACTTTAATCATATTTTATTACTTCAAATTTAAGTACAAACCTAAACAAAAGAGGTAACGAATCCTGTTGAAAAAAAAATCAACGACTTCCTCACCCAAAATATCCCGCATAAAAAATAATTTTGATTTCAAAGTGTAAGCAAGCTATATTCCAGCCCACACATGATTTAAAAATAAAGGGGGCTATCTTAAAAATAAGCAAAAAGTGGTATAAATAGCAATTAAAAAGCTATTATACCACTTTTTGTTTAATATTTTCAATTCCCCTTTATTTAGTACGCCCTAAGACTTTCAGCTAGATGCTGAACCTAAATCTCGGTTTTCCACAAACCATGAAGATTGCAATATGCATAAACAACGGCCTTATTTTGACCCAAGAATCTAGCTTTTGGTTCCATACCTGGTTTCAAATAAATTAATTCTACTTTTTCTTCAGTAACGACTGCGATCCATTCAATAAAATGTTCAGCGACCATCGGATGAGCTACAGAACCTACAGAGACCTTAATTTTTTCGGCTTCCTGGACAACAACTGGAACATGCTTTTCCTGCGCAGCATCCGTTGTGTTAGGGTCAAGTTTTATCATGGGCTGTCCACAACAAACCAGCTTACCTCCACCATTTTTCATTACAGCAACAATATTACCACAAAGTTCACAACGATAAAAAACCATTTCAGCCATTTTTCCAGCCTCCTAAAATGTAAATTTATTTATTTGTCTTATCATACCATAGAATTAAGATTTTTAACACTCTTTATAAAATAATATATTTTATTAATTAATATTTAAAACAATTTATCGGCATTATCTACTCTCCAAAGTAAACAGCGATATTCATAAAATCATCTAATTGTTACACAAAATAAAACACGCTCCGATTTAGCTCACTGCTAATCAGAGCGTGTTTTATTTCATCTCCAAACCCTTGCTTAGTAAGAAGTTCTTCATATGAGGCCGCAGGTCTTGGTTTAAGTAAGACGCCACACCCCCATTAAGGAATAGAGCTGCCAAATTTATCGAAAAAAACTCAGATTTGGATACTGAATTAAGCCACTTTCACTAAAACGACCGACTTCTCCTACAATAAGCGGCTGAATATAGTCAACCATTTCCTGCGTAACACTATTTTGCTGTCCCAACCAATTCAGGGGAACATTTTTTACTTTGTTACATACACTGTCTAGTTTGGCAAGTTTCGTCGTACAATGATACGACTTATCCTTGGCCCTCACGAGTGCAATCATATAACCCGTATACCCCTCAAGAGCGTAGTGAAGGGCAGCTCGTCCCACCATTTCCGCTTCTTCGAGGTCTGTCTTCGATACACAATGCATGGCACAGCGTTGAATCACACCTACTTCAGTAAGCTTTACATTTTTAGTCACATTTTTCTTGATACATTGCTGCAGATATCTTCCGATTCCCCCCAGTTGTGCATGACCAAAGGCATCGCTGTTGTAACAATTACTTTCAATATTAATATACTGTCCATCGTCGCTTTTTAACCCTTCTGATGTAACAACAAGTAATTTGTTATTGTTTTGAATAGCCTGTTTAATATCTGCCAAAAACTTATCTGCGCAAAAAGGGACTTCCGGTAAATAAATGAGCTGATTCAGTCCTGGGATGGCCCTTTTTATAATGCCTGTTGATGCGGCAATCCAACCGGCATCTCTCCCCATGACTTCCATAACCATAATCGATTCTTTCTTGTAGGCGTTAATATCCGCCCATAACTCAATCCCAACGTTCGAAACATATTTAGCAGTGCTGCCAAATCCCGGACAATGATCTGTTTCAACTAAATCATTATCAATGGTCTTGGGCACGCCAAGAACCTTCACGTCGTACCCGCAGATTTCAGCATACCGACTGATTTTATCAGCAGCATCCATTGAATCATTTCCGCCAATATACAAAAAGTACCGAATATTAAACTCTTTAAAAATATCGATTAAATTCTTGTAATCAGCTTCATCCTCTTGAATATCTTTCATTTTATACCGACATGAACCAAAAGCCGCCGCAGGCATGTTCTTCAGAGACGCAAGCGTCGCCTCAGCCAAATTTCGCACATCAATCAGCTTTTTATCCAAAACCCCCTGAATACCATGGACTCCTGCATAAACAGTAAATTCACTTTCCAATGACAAAAATTTCTTTATAATCCCATAGGTCGATGCATTAATAACACTTGTCGGCCCTCCTGATTGAGCAATTAAACAATTTCCGTTGATCTTATTCAATATAAAGCCTCCGCTTTTACAAAAAATATTTCATCATGACGTGCAAAAGAATAAACCACTAATGCTAAATAATCTTTTATATTTTATGAAGAGGAGCCATAATGGATTGCTCTACCTGTTTTTTATCCATCACAAACACATAATATAAATAAATAAACCCAATGATTGGAATACTTGAATACAACACAATACGCTGTGATTCATCAAAATAGAGACTGACAATAACGATGACATTGAGAACAATGGCTAAATAAGGCACCAAAGGATATAAAGGCGTACGAAAGGTCAATTCACTCAACTTTCCACCAAGACTCAAAAAACTTTTACGGAAATTCAATTGACACCAAGCAATAATGATCCAGATGAGGCAGCCTGTCAATCCCGTACTAGACATGAGCCACAAATAAACTGTATCAGCCGCATAAACACTTGTTAAAAGAGAAATACAGGCGAGAGCAAGAGTAAGCAAGATGCCGCAATAAGGGACACCGTTCTTATTTAACTTACCCAGCCATCTCGGAGCCAATCCGTCTTTTGCCATGGACCATAGCAAGCGCGAACAAGCATACAAAGCCGAACTTCCTGCCGAAAGTGCCGAAGTAATAACAACAAAATTCATAATATTTTGCGCCATAGGAATCCCAATACGACCAAAAACATGAGAAAAAGGACTTTCTAAAACCCCCGCCTCTTGCCAAGGAATAGTCCCTGTCAAAACAAACATAGCCACAACATAGAATAAGATAATACGAACAATGACACCACGAATGACTCGTGGAACATTTTTTCCGGGCTCTTCACATTCACCTGCCGCAATTCCAACAAGTTCAGCACCTTGAAAGGAATACACAACAGCAATCATTGTTAAAAAAACAGCCTTAAATCCATTAGGAAAAGCTCCCTCTGTACCGATAAAATTAGACAGACCAATAGCCCCCTCATGCCCCGTAAAACCAAATATCAAACCTGCTCCAGCAATAATAAAACAGATAATTGTAGCTACTTTAATGCCTGCGAACCAAAATTCCGCTTCACCAAAGGCGCGAACAGAAATGATATTTAATAAGGTTAAAATAACGGCAAATAAAGCGCACCATATCCAAATACTTACCTGAGGAAACCAATTATGCATAATAATCCCTGCCGCCGTAAAGTCAGTTGCAATACAAATGGCCCAGTTAATCCAATACAGCCAGCCTGTCATAAAACCTACACTAGGCGAAATAAACCGAGTGGCATAACTCTGAAAAGATCCCGCTACAGGCATGGCTACTGTTAATTCAGCCAAACATAATAAAACAATGTACATAATAAAGCCGCCCGTTAAATAGGCGAGTATAGCACCGATTGGCCCAGCTTGGCTAATTGTCTGCCCTGAAGCAACAAATAATCCCGTACCAATGGTTCCCCCGACTGAAATCATCATCATATGCCGTGATTTCATGCCTCGCTTTAACCCAGCCCTTTCAGGACAAAGCTCCTCCGTATTGACCTTGGATTCCAAATAAAAGCCCCCACTCTTATAACTAAATAGCCCCGTAATATTTACCTGAGCTTACATACCTATTAACACTCTATATTAAAATGCAGAATCTTGCAAGTAATCTTTCCTTCATGGACATAAAAAACCAAAAAAGTGATGTGCTTTTAGCACGCCACTCTTTTGGTTTAAGTCGATCCCTATACGCCTGACACTTCTAGCCTTCGTTTCTAATTTCATGCAACAATTCTTTTTTCAGACTCGCCAATTTATCACTTAAATCCACTTTCATCTGATCAGGATTGGTAAGCCGCCTGAATTCATCCCACAAGGTAGCCATCTCTGATTGTGCATAAGTCTTAATCGCTGTCAGCGAAGGCTCTTCATACACCATTTTCCCTTGTTCAAAAATAGGCACAAGCATTTCTCTGATTGTATAAGAACCTTTTCGCAAAACTGTTTTCTTCCAACGATGTGTTTCATCTGCCAAAACTAAATCGTCATTACTGCTGAAGATTTCGTCTTCCAATGTAATCAAATCAGCTTTGATTCTGCCTTCTTGATACACGCGGAAAAGCTTCTTAATCCCCGGATTCGTGATTTTTTCCGCATTATCAGAGACCTTGATCTTCGGTATAACCTTATCACCATCACATTCAGCAGACAACTTGTACACCCCGCCTAAAGCTGAGCTACCGGCAGACGTAATCAGTTTTGTTCCTACGCCCCATGAAGTAATTTTAGCACCTTGCATCTTGAGATCAAGAATAATATTTTCATCCAAATCATTAGATGCACTAATAATTGCCTCTTTCAGACCCGCTTGATCGAGCATTTTTCTCGATTCTTTCGATAAATAAGCTAAATCACCACTATCAAAACGAATACCGTACTTGCCAAACTGAACGCCTTCACTCATAAGTTCTTTAAATACGGAAATGGCATGGGGCAGGCCGCTACGCAGTGTATTATATGTATCTACTAATAAGATAGCATTGCTTGGATATTGTTTGGCATATTCGCGAAAAGCTTCTAGCTCTGAAGAAAAGCTCATAACCCAACTGTGAGCCATCGTTCCGGCAACAGGAATATCAAACATTTTACCAGCAATAACGTTAGAGGTGGCATCGAATCCGCCAATAATCGTAGCCCTGGCACCATAAATGCCAGCAGCAGAACCATGAGCGCGACGCAAACCAAATTCCATTAAATTGTCATTGGGCGCTACTGTTCGAATCCGGCTAGCTTTAGTACAAATCAAGCTTTCATGATTTAAAAACATGGACAATGCCGTTTCAATCAATTGTGCTTCCATAAAGTTGGCCTTCACACGCACAAGTAGTTCGCCTGGAAAAACAACACTGCCTTCAGGAACAGACCAAATGTCACCCGTAAAATGAAGAGTGGATAAATAAATAAGGAACTCTTCTTTAAATATGCCTAATGAACGCAGATAATCAATATCATCGGCTGAAAAAGACAGATTTTTGAGATAGTCAATGACATGCGCCAAACCGGCAAAGACTGTATATCCACCATTATATGGATTTTTTCGATAAAAACGGTCAAATACAGCTGTTTGCTTTGACTTTCCTGCAAAATAGTACCCCTGCATCATTGTAAGCTGATAGAGATCAGTTAATAATGTCAGATTTTCCATCATCATACCCCCTGAAAGAATCATTCAATCATCATTACATAGTACAGACGAAGTATACAATTCGTTGTTGTACCCAATCTATCCTGTTACCAATTTAATTTTAATTGTCCGAAATCACCTCCCACCATTCCAGTAAATAATACAACTAGCAGGAGTCGTACCTTTCCAGCTAGAAAATGAATAATAGAAAAAAACGGGAGGCATAAAAATGGAAGATAAAAATCAAACATTACTAAGTGATTTTGCGAAAATTGCTCCCTATTTTAATGATGTCATAGCAGAAGATATCGGCATTTCAGTAATAGAAGGAAAAAAATATATTGCCTATATGCCAGCAAAAAAACTTGATCTTGGCAACAAAGTGGGCGATGAAGTCAAGGGAAAAGTAAGCTTAGATGCACTAAGTACAGGTAAAAAAATTTTTCGTATCGTTACAAAAGAAAACTCAGCCTATGGCATTCCTTACATTGCTTGTGCTTATCCCATATTTAATCAAGAAAAAGTAATTGGCTGCATAACAACGACTCAAACAATAACAACGCATGAACGTGTCTCATCAAGTGCACATCAACTAGCCGTTTCATCAAAAGAAATGAGTGCTAACTTAGAAGAACTTTCAGCGGATGCAAATAAACTAGCCACCACAAGCAATGAGCTTGGTGAACTCAATAAAAATTTATCCGAAGCGACGAAACGAATGGACGAAATTGTAAATTTTATTAAAGGAGTTGCCTCACAAACAAACCTTCTAGGCCTGAATGCTGCCATTGAAGCCGCTCGTGTTGGCGAAGCAGGTCGAGGATTCGGCGTTGTGGCCCAAGAGATTAGGAAACTGGCAGTCGAAAGCTCAGAGTCGGTAAGTATCATTACTGAATCATTACAGCAAATTCAAGTAATCATCGGGTCTTTTTCAAAGAAATTTGAAAATTCCGAGCGTAATATTGCAAATCAGACACAACATCTTCAAGAGATTACTGCCGCAAGTCAAATCCTCGCACATATTTCAACAGAACTTTCCAATGTTGCAGACAGCCTCTTTCAATCCAAGTAATTATAATAGCAATATTACCTCAATAGTTTTCTACTACCAGCTGTTTTAATTCTGGCTACAAAAGAAAACAAAAAATTGCAGAATTATATTGACATGATTTATGATAATACGGTATAATAATTTTCGTTGAGAGCATCGCCTCTCAACTTATCTTGGGGGTATAGTTCAGCTGGGAGAGCGCTTGAATGGCATTCAAGAGGTCAGCAGTTCGATCCTGCTTATCTCCACCATAGGAAAATCAAGGCTTTGAAGCATTTCGCTTCAAGGTCTTTTTTGTTGTTTCTAACACATTTTCTAACACATTTAATTTTACAGTGCTAAAAAGCTAATTGCATATAAACCTATTTTATTCATCGGGTTATTTTAAATTTGTTTAAATCTTGCTATTCAGACCGGGTTTGCTCATTTTGTTCATGTTTTAAAAGAAAATTATACCGTTATTTCTATAATGTTGCCATCTGGATCCAAGATACAACTCTCATAATAACCATCCCCAGTTGTACGTGGATCGCTTATTATTTTAAGTCCACTATTTTGTAGTTTTGTGGTTAATTCATTTACCCTTTCTTTGCTCCCGACCGAAAAGGCCATATGTATTAACCCTATACATTGTTTGTTACAATCGCTTTTATTATCCTCAACTCCCTGTTGGCACATTATTTCCAGTCTTGCACCAGATTTGAAAGTGATAAAATAAGATTCAAAACCTTTCATGGCATTAATATACTTATTATTTGACTTACCATTAAAAAATGCCGTATAAAAATTTTTCATTTCCTCTAGTTTATTCGTATATATAGCTATATGATCTATTTTCAAATTAACCGCCTCCAAGTATTTTCTTATGCTTAGTATACCTTTTTGTACAAAAATTTGTAGTCATTTGGAATATATGATACAACTACAACTGTAAAAAGAATATCTAAAACAGCGCCGACCCCAGCCATTGCGGCCAGAGTAGGCGCTTCGTCTGCTTACTATTCAACGGTTACCATAAATATGCAATATTGTATAGTTATTTACATTTAATTGCAGGAATTTCCTGTTAAATGTAGTATTTTGGAAATAAGGAGGTGGTTATATGCGAAAAAACCCTTTTTTGTTATTAGTCTGTTTATTACTTATTTCAATAATGATTGGAGGATGTACAAGCATGCAAAGTTTAACGGTTATCACGCCTAAGATTGAAACATATCCGAATAAGCCTATTACTGTAATTGTACCTTATAGTATTGGAGGTACTGGCGATATCTTAGCTCGCATGCTTGAAAAATCATCGTTGAAATATCTGGGTCAAACATTGACTGTTATTAATAAGCCGGGTGGAACAGGTACACTAGGTTGGAATGAGCTAACCAAATCCGATCCTGATGGCTATACTATCGGCATGGCAAGTGGTGAATTACTTTTAAATCCTCTTTATGGTTCTACCAAATATAATTATAAAACATCACTAGATCCACTGGCTCAAATAACATCTATACCAATGTTATTGGCAATCCAAGCCAATCAACCGTGGCGAAATATGAATGAATTAATACAATACGCTAAACAAAATCCTGGAAAATTAAAATTTAGTCATGTCGGAATTGGTTCCTTGAATCATATTGCGGGTCAAGCTTTTGCTCAATCCGCTGGCATTAAGATTGAACAAGTTCCTTTTTTAGGTGGAGCAGATGCAGTAACAGCTTTATTAGGTGGACATGTTCAGATTGCCATCATTGGTCCGTCATTAGCCAAAGAATATGTTAAAAGCGGTACTATAAGAGTGCTGGCAACAGCAACTGATCAACGACTAACCGATCCGGTATTTGCAAATGTACCAACATTTAAAGAACAAGGATTAAATATAGTATTCAGTAATTGGTGGGCAATAGCAGCTCCTAAGGACTTGCCTGTTGAAATAAAAGCTAAACTATCTAAAAGTCTTGAAAATATGATCTCCGACCCCGAATTCAAAAAAGGACTTGAAAATATAGGTCTTCAATATGAATATTTAGGTCCCGAAGAGTCACAAGCACACTGGCTAAACGACAGTCAAGAATTAACCAAATCCGTTCAAGAGACTGGCATTGTAGACTTAATCAAAGCTCAAAAACAATAGAACTAACAAATAAGCCTTCACTTCAAACTGAAGTGAAGGCTTATTTATGTACTCAACCGCCCTGCTACAATTGCAATATATTCTTTTCCTAGATCTTATTAACAGTGGCAGCCCAAAATTGGTCCACGAGATTCCTTTTGTACCCAGACTGGTATCCCTGACAATAATGCTTTCGCGGACAATATAATACGACAACGATTTACAAGTCTTATAATATGCTAAGTCGACTTTTTTAACGCAACTATCTCCTCATGTAATTCTTGTAATTCCTTTTTTATATTTTTTTCTGCTTGTTCCTTTTTCTTATCATCAGCTTTAGCTGCTTGCCGATTCATTATTGCTATAGCTATTGCTAATATACTCGATATTGCTGACATTAACAGTGTAAATAAAAGTAACCTAAAGATTGATTCAGAGGTCTTTTCAGAAGCTACAACAGGTTTTCCATCTTCACGAAGGGCTCGGTCAAGCTCCCTAGAATTCAGAACTTTAGTCATAGCTCCCCCCCCTCTTCTGCACCATTATATGTCTAGAATTACATGAGAGTGTCATTTTAACAATCTATAATTAACATAGTTGACTCCACTTGAGCCCCACTCAAACGAGTGAGGTTTACGGAAATTCCAGTTAAAAGTATTCCCCTTAAACCCTCAACCGTAACCAATAGAGGGCCTTTTTCCTCACTTACTTTACATATCACATTTCTCATAATCAATGAATAATATAAACAGGAATTACCCCTTAGCGAAAAAGAAAATATCCGATGGTTCAATAGATTCAGAAGTACTTGACGTACGTGCAGATGTTTGAGATACGAGAGAGCAAACGGAGAAACGTTGTATGATATTTTAACGGCCATAAGTTGACCAGATTAATTTATTGAGAAATTTTCATAATTCAACCAGATTTATTCATAATACAAAATATAGTAAAACTTTCAAATCTATATATTTGTATTTGACATGGCAGAATTTAATCTGAAGTTGAATTATGAAAAAGTTACATTTATAAAATAACATATAAATGTGACCAAATTATGACAAATCAAAAACCAAAACCAAATAGAAAGCAAGCAAAAAAATGCTCATCCCCCGGCATCAAGAACTAAATAATAGTCGAACTCCTTTTGTTTGGTATCTTTGTGAATCTAAAGAAGCCTCTTAAATATGTGTACTACTATCCGACTTCTTCATTTGCATAATAGAACAGTCAAACATTTTAATAAAATAGTAATAATTTCTAGCCAAAAGCAAAAAGGAATATGTCGAAGATCGTCGAAAATAGTTGAAAATCACCTATATAAAAAGGAGAACACAAAATGAGGGAATTTCAAAATATTATTGACTCAGCTATTAAATATCATCCTCTAATGCCACTTGATTGCTGTATTATGATCTGCGATATCGAAGGAATAATTGTTAAATTTCTGCCGGCGAAAACCTTTGATATGGGAGTTAGAGAAGGAAATAAAACGGCTAACGGCGGATCGCTGAATCAATGTTTGAATACGCAGAAGGAGGTACATACAACCCTCAAAAAAGAACTATACGGAGTTACAATCAAAGCCATTGCCACACCTATTTGGGAAGATGGAATAGTAGTTGGAGCAATCGCAACAGGAACCAGTCTAGAAACCCAACAAACATTACATGAAGCATCCCAAACAATAGCCTCGACTACAGAAGAAATTACTGCAACAACGGAAGAATTAGCAGCTACCGCTACACAGCTAGCCCAAGATTTAGACACCTTAAAAATAGCTGGAGAGAACGTTGTTTCAAAAATTAGAAAAACTGACGAGATACTGCAATTCGTTAGTGATGTCGCCGCAAATTCTAATTTACTTGGCTTAAATGCAGCCATCGAAGCGGCCCGTGCCGGAGAACATGGGCGAGGATTCGCAGTCGTAGCCGAAGAAATACGTAAAATGGCGGATAATAGCGCTAAATCAGTAAAAGACATTAAAACTATATTGTCGTCTATTCAAATTGACTCCTCTGGAATTGTGCAGACTATTTCACAAACAGCCCAGTTAGGTGAGCGACAAGCAGCGGCAGCAGAACAAATTGCCGCTGCTATGGAGCAGCTTGCTGCTTCAGCGACCAATGTGGAAAGAATTGCCGAAATTGTATAATTTCTAGCAGCACTGCTTCTTCAAGTTCACTCAGGAATTCCACTACGATTGTTCCTGAGCGAATCACCCCACTTAATCCGCCCGAAACGATTCAGTGAATTAGGTCGTTATCGAATAATTCTCCGCATAATGAATTACATTAAATCAAACACTAACGTAGAGGTGAATTTATATGCCAACGTACCGAGTTTATATTGATGGAATTGATACGGGTGATACAGTCAGTGCAAAAACTTTTGTTGACGCTTATTTTGATGTCTCAAGTACCCGTCCCCTTACCTACCAAAGTGATGTACAATTAATCGAAGTCCAATCCCCTAAGGACCGTCTTTAGAAAGTCCTCTTTCATACTAGCAGCATAATATTTTTATCATCGAATATCCGATCACGATTTTATTGCCACAACCACTGAATAGCCAGAGTTATTTTGTATTTGATTCGGACCTTCCATGTATACTACGGTAAGTTTTCGCGTAATAATATAACAGTTAAGGAGGCCACGTAGCTCCTTTTCTTAGACCGGAGTTCAAAATTTGTGGGGAATAGAACTCCGGCTTTTCATGACAAATTTTCTGGTCCAAAATAAAGAAGGTACATCAAAAGGCCAAAACCCTTTGATATACCTTTTGTTTTTATAGAGAATCCCAAAAACTAAAATCTATCTAATCTAAAATGATGACCATCTGGGTGCCAACCACTATTTGCTATATATATTTCTCTATGTCGTATAGGATGGCCATCGACAAACAAATCAAAATCAACATAGCTTCCATCCTTAATTCATAATATATTCGGCTTACTGCTAATAATTCTATGGATATAATTCCACCAAAACAACCGAGGCAGCTGTTGGCAAATTCCAATTTTAATAGTAAATACTTGATAGCTATCACTGCGATAAAATTCAAACAACAAAGTCCATCCTTGGCATCATCGCCAAGAGATGGACTTCCTTGTTTAAAGAGTAAATTATTGTACGGGAATCATAGAGGTAACAATCCAAGATGAATCGGATGGATGATCTACAGTAATATTGTAAGCGTTGCCATTATGAATGACTCGGACTACAGCCTGTATATCATTTTGACTGATCAAGTTAAATGTGTCGTAATTCGTATCGAACCCTAGTACATCAGCTACTGCCATAACTACATCTACGGGATTTTCAATACTTGTATCTATTTGATTTCTACTTTGCCAATCTCGATATATTTCCATATGATATCGAGCGAAGTCTGATTTACCCAGCCGATGATAATGGTGCTTATAATGATAATGATCTTGATCATCTCTATCATTGTTTCTATCATGTCGTTGGTCCGTATTACGCTGTTGATCCCATTCGGAATTATTCATTGTAACGGTATCTGCTGCATACACCGTTGATGCAAGCGGAGCTGCGAGTATCGCTATCCCCATAGCGGTACTCAATAAAGAAAGAGTCACATTTTTCATTAACCTTTTCACTTTTTTACCTTCTTCTCGATTTGAAATATAATACGCGAAAAAAACACCCGTAATTTCTTATTTAACTAAAACTTATGGTTTAAACCCAAGCTCATTCCCTTGGCAGAATAGTTACTTGCTCCATTGTTTTCATAATCATGATAGCCTACATCAAACGATGTGTTCTTATTAAGATTATAGGTCACCCCAGCTTTCCAGTCCGTCACATTCGTTGATTTAATATAGGATGCGTAGCCATCAATATTATTGCTAATATTTTGTTTGTAGGCAATACCACCGAACATTTCGCTTGAAGAATTAGAAGAACCATTTGCATTAAATTCCGATTTAAGACTGCCTGCTGAAAGTGCAATATTATCACTTAATTTATACTGAAGGCCTAGTTCAGTGGAGTTAAAACCAACATTGTTAAGAGAGCCAGTATAAACACCTGGAATGTTAACGTTAAAGCTCTTCGAATCTGAGTTGAGATAAGAACCAGTAAGAACAAGCTTGTTACTTAAA
The DNA here is from genome assembly GCF_018835585.1 of Pelorhabdus rhamnosifermentans. Lineage (NCBI taxonomy): Bacteria > Bacillati > Bacillota > Negativicutes > Selenomonadales > Sporomusaceae > Pelorhabdus > Pelorhabdus rhamnosifermentans. The sequence continues at coordinate 251,783 of NZ_JAHGVE010000002.1, read as the reverse complement.
CCATAGTCTAAGTGATAGCCATTGCCATGATAAGTTCCTAGATCGCCAAGCCCATTAAGAGTAGTTTGCAAGTTCTCGTACGAATAGCCGAGCTGTACCTGTCCTGATTCTAAATTCATTGCGGGAGCGGCTGCAAAAGCAGTGCTGGCAAAAGCCAACGAAATAGCAGTTGCAACAATAGCTTTTTTCACGATAATTCCTCCTCTAAAATTTTGAGTTTGAAAAATAATTAGACTTTATTTGTTGACTAGTTCGCTGGGTACAAGAAGAGTATAATTGATTAGTTTTTGAATTTTTTTAGAATAAAAAAATAAACGCCGTTATTATTTTCCAGCCTAGATGTAAAACAAACTACATAAATAAAAAAACCCATTCCCAGCAATAATGCTGAAATATGGGTTAAATTCTTCAAAAGATACTATTTAAATTGCACTTAAACCTTAATTTAATGACAATATGTCTACATAAATCCCATGAGCGGCTCCATACCATACCAAGACTCCTGAAATAGCTGCCATGAATAAAGAAATGCCACTGATCAAAAGAGTCTCGTTCATCGATATTCTTTTGCTGCTTACTTCTTTATGGGATAAACCACGATATCCTTCATGGTAATATAAGTTATCCATTGTAATCATACCTTTCAAACTAAATTTCTCGATAAGATTCTTTGTCTGGCTTTATTATATATCAACGATATTCATTTGTAAATGAGAATGATTATTATTGTAATATTAAATTTAAAGGCACTTTTTAGAAAAATAAAAAGACCGCTTGTTCATTCTTGCATAATTCACCGCCGCACAGCGTATTTTTATTTCGAATCTAGTATACCTTTGAAAACAGCCGCCTTATGTTGCAAGAACAAGTTAAATTTATTAGAAACCAAACGACCTTTCGTCCCGGTGATTGCCGTTTAACCCCTTAATGCTTTACAATAAATGAGAGTAAACTCTTTTTACTCATAGCAGAGTAAATGTTTGTGCGTGAAGTGTCATGTGAACGGGGAGTTGTCACTGAACGAAAAACTACTACACTAGTTTGCGGTACAAACATTGCATCCCGCTGCTACATAGAAGAGGACTCCTCTATATGTAGCAATTTACATTTTACAATCATATGGAGGTGTCCTTATGAAATTTTTTACAAAGCATTATTTTCTACAACCCTTTAGTACCACTACGATTGTTTTTTCAGCTATGTTTATTTCCTTAAACATCATTTTTACCCATATGTTGGCTGTCCAGACCCCATTTATACGAATTAGCTTTGGCTATTTGCCTATTGCATTATTTTGTGCGTTATTTGGTCCAATGCTTGGAGGGACAATTGCCGCCATTGCCGACATTCTTGGCTGTATCATTTTTTCCTCCGGATTGTATTTTCCTGGTTTCACCTTAAGTGCCTACCTTTCAGGCATTATTTACGGATATTTTTTCTATCATAAAAAAGTATCCCTACAAAGGATTATCATGGCAAATACTGTAATATTTATCTTTATTAATTTAATCTTAAATACTCTCTGGTTATCTATTCTTTATCACAAGGCTGCCCAAGTTTTTTTTGCAGGTAGATTGATTAAATGTTCTATTTTACTCCCCATTCAGATCATTACGATCTATATTGTCTATCACTCCTTACTGAGACATAAAATAATCAATGCTATACATAAATAATCGCAATATAAAATAATATAAAAAGCCAGGAAATACGGTTTATACCATATTTCCTGGCTTTTTATATTGTAAAATTCAATTTTGATTTGTTTACTGGCGTTAGCTTTTTTCCTCTTTTAAAAAGGTCCAACCCTCTTTTTCTTCAATTTTGCCTAACTTAATTAGCCGTCCCAATGCACGCTTAAAAGCAGCTTTACTTAGACCAAATTTGGCCTTGATAATTTCCGGGGAGGTTGTGTCACTATAAGGCATTTTGCCATCTCGTTCAATAAGAAAAGCAAGAATTCTATCGGAATCGCCCTCCATAGCCTTTTCTTTTTGGGGACGCATCGAGACATTAATCCGCCCATCATCACGAACATAGGTAATACGGGCCGTAATTTCATCGCCAACATGAGGCCTGCCGATCATTTCATTTTCATGTAAAAAAGCAATATAGCGCTCCGACGTAAAGAGAAAAGCGCCATTTTCACCATAATTATAGAGACTGCCTGTTACAGTATCACCAATCTTAGCAACTTCAGCAGGTTGTGACGCACGACGCAACTCATCTTCCACTTCCATCGTCACAGCAAGGCGATCAGATTTATCACGGTATAGTTTGACCCAAACTGTATCATCAACCTTGATTTTACCCCTCATGCCAGCAAAAGGCATAAAGATACCACGTTCAGCACCAATATCAACAAAAGCGCCATCCTTCGTTGTATTAATCACCTTGACTCTTGCCACTTGACCTTCTTTCATTTGAGGAAGTTTCATGCTGGCAGTGAGCCGCCCCTTGGGATCACGATATAAAAATACCTTAACCTCATCACCAACAACCAGATTTTCTGTCTGTTGCACCTTATGTAACAGAATATCCTCTGACGTATTCCCTGTACCAGCATCTAAGAAAGCGCCCATCTCATTCATCCGGGCCACCTTAAGCGTCACTACATCACCTGGCTTATGCGTCATAGTTCTCACTCGGCGCATCGCCCCATAGCCTTTCAAGATTATAAAAAGCGCGTTCTTCTTCCACAAAGACATGAGCGACAGTATCACCATAATCTAACAAAATCCAGCGTCCCTCGCGCCCTCCCTCTTTACGTAATGGCGCATATCCCTGTTCGACTAATTTGTCTTCAATGTGATCCGCGATTGCCTTTACTTGCGTAGAAGAAGCAGCACTACAAATAATAAACTCATCTGCCACAGTAGAAATACCTGTTAAATTTAAAATGACAATATCACGGGCTTTCTTATCGCTAGCGGCAGCAGCAATCCGCTGGGGTAAATTTAAAGTTGTTTCGGTCATATTTTTCCTCCTCGTGTTTTCATAAATTAGTATCTGTGACTTTTTAAAGGCTTATTCCAAAAAAGCCTACAGCGTTTGCTGTAGGCTTTGGCAGCGAAACTCAATTTGAATTTTGACTTACAACAGCTGATTTTGTCGTAAGCATCTTTTCCACTACTTGTTGTATCTGTTCTTTATCAGGCTCCCAGTAGCTAATATTCTTGATTGTTGCAAAATTTCCCGGTAACATATCTACGCTGAGTGTGCCTGCCTTAATGCCACGTAACGTATTTGCCACACGGACAAAAGTGAAAGCAGGCATATTTGTAGCAATATTTTCATTGAAGGCTGAAATCAGGTAAGGAATTTTTACAATCGTACCCAATTGTAAAAATTGATCAGACAGAGCCTTTAAAAATATTTGCTGACGCTGAACACGCCCAATATCCCCTAGTTCATCATGGCGAAAGCGCACATATTCACCAGACTGATAACCATCAAGATGTTGATAACCTTTATGAAGATTAATAACTAGATCGGCGTAGGGGTCTTCATAAGCCATATTATGTTCCACATATAAATCAACGCCACCTAAAATATCGACAACTTTAATAAATCCTTGCCATTTAATTGTCATATAATATTGAATAGGAATATTTAAAAAATCCTCTACTGTACGGACAGCCAAAGCAGAACCGCCAAAAAAGTAAGCATTATTAATCTTATCTAGTCCTTTATAACCAGGAATATTTACTCGCGTATCTCGAGGAATAGATAATAAATTCACCGTTCCTTCGCCTGGATCAATACTTGCTACAATCATCGTGTCCGAGCGGCTCGGGGAATTGGGTTCGTCAAAATCACCATCATCTAATCCCATTAATAAGATATTAATCTTTTTATCAGAATCCTTATGAGAAGACTTACTTTGCGATGTCTCATTGGCAACTGCAGTGACTGGAGCCGCCATAAATTTACTAATAGCATAATAAGCAGAACCCACTGCTGCAGAAACGATCAAAATAGCCAGAGGGACGACAACAAAAACACGAGACCAGCGAATTTTATAACGGGAACGGCTTTTCTGCGAAGTAGACATCTTCTTCTCCCCTCTCTACGTCATCAATACTTATTCATTGTTCATATCTTGCAGGATTTGATTTCGACCTGCAATAGTATTGGGATGAATCCAAGATCTTTTTTCAACTAAATATACAATGGAATGATCAAAAGCAGTGAGCAGCGCAAGATCCATATCCTCTTGAGCTACTTCACGCAGCTTGTCCACACCAGGATAGTGACGATGGGGTTCAATACAGTCTGCTACATAAATAATCTTATCTAATAAAGACATCCCCATGCCCCCCGTCGTATGTAAAGCAATAGCCTGACATATTGCCTTGTCATCTACTGCAAGCTCCGCCTTGACTAAGGTCGCAGCAAGAGGTGCATGCAATATAATGGGATCACATCTGTCAGCAATACTCATCACTATACCAAAAGCTTCACATTTTTGCAATAGGAGATTAGTAGGGATTTCCCGGGCATAATCATGGAGTAATCCAGCTACCTCGGCCTGATGAATATTTGCACCATAACGCTTAGCAAGAGCTACTGCGGTATCCTTCACACCCATGGAATGTTGAAAGCGTTTGGACGATAAACGTTGTTGTAATATCGATACATAGTCACGAATAATCACGCTAGTCACCTCTTGTGCTAAATTCGCTAGTTTTCTGAAATATCCTCCATAAAAAACGAAAGCCCCCTTAATTAAGGAGGCTGTAGGCTTTAGCTTTGTCGGGGTTTGGCTTCATTGACAACAATTTGTCTACCTTCCATATCGGCGCCATTCATTGCCGAAACCATAGCATCTACATCTTGATCTTCTACTTCTACAAATCCAAAGCCCCGTGATCGACCTGTTTCTTTATCCGTAATAATACGACCGGATATAACTTGGCCATGCGAACCAAAAGCATTTATTAAAGAATCTTCTGTTGCGGACCATGGCAAGTTTCCAACGTAAAGTGTGGTAGCCATAAGAGAATCACCTCTCTTTCTCAAAGAGTAAAAAATCCTTGCATCCACATTATTTACGCTTTCTGTCATATTCATGCTTGCCTTTATTTGGCTGTCCCTCATTACGCCTTAGTTACAATACAAACCTTCCTTTCGAATATACATTTCAACGCTTTCAGGTACAATGTATTTAATGGCTCTACCTAAACGGACTTTCTCACGAATATCTGTTGAGGATATTTCAAGTTCCGGTGTTGCCAAACGATGAATGTGACGACGGTCACTGGCACCAAAGTAATGAAAGACTTCATCAATGGAACAGAGCGAACCAGGTCTTGTTGCCGCAACAAACTGACATAGTTTCAGCAAGTCATGAATGTCGTGCCACGTATGCAATTCACCCACTGTATCGGCACCAACGATAAAATACAGTTCGGTTTGATTTCCGTACTCCTTTATTAAGTCCCGAGCCGTATCAATGGTATAAGAGGGCCCGCTACGTTCTAATTCCATAGGCGATACAGTAAAAAAGGGATTTGAATAAGTGGCCATCACGGTCATAACATAACGATGCCAAGCCTCTGTAACATGACTCTCTTGTTTATGAGGAGGATTCCCTGCTGGTATAAAAATAACTTTTTCAAGTTGAAACTCATTACGAACAGCTTCTGCAGTCACTAAATGACCAATGTGAATAGGATCAAAGGTTCCACCCATAATACCTAATCTTCTTTTTTCGGTATTCATGTCATTTTTCTCCTTATTATCAGCCAAAAGCCCCCGTCTACCGAAAAGGTACCATGAAAAGGATCAGCCGAAAACACACCATGCAAATCATCATGATGCCAACGGTTTTTAAATAATCCAAGGCATCCCACCGCCCCTTGCCTTCTTTCACATAGTTCAGGAGTGCTCTTACATAGCCCATTTTTTGCCTCACATATTACATAATCCACTTTATTTTTTGCTTATTCCTCTTTATCATACAATAGCTTCATAAAAAACTCCAGAAATATTCCTAGCCAAAGCCAGCATCTCACTTAAGACTCGGCAACCGAGTTTTTATCATTCGCTTGTTTACTATGAAGTTTATTATTTAAAACATTCCAGATGGAGTTCTTTTCAAACCCTTTGCGCCAAGAAGCAACTCCAGCCAATTGATACTGGTCTACAAGATCAGCTTTAAGTCCAATCGAACGGTCTTCCTCTAACCAAATCCGATGGCGATTGCCGTCTTGTTGGTACTCCGTATAATATTGCCCCTCTTTTTCAAGCCACTGCGGCGTAAGGTGATAGTCCTGAATAATTTTTTCTTCATTTTCCATGGACAACGTCCGAGAACGTACAATGAACCGTCCCGTTTCGTCGCTTCTTTCTATCCATTCTCGCGTATAAAAGGGCAAGCCTAATAATAGCTTCTCTTTGGGAATAGAAAGGAGCGTATTTTCAATTCCTTCTTTCACCCAGCCATAAGAAGCAACAGAACCACTCACAGGGCTTTTCGCCCAATGCTCATCATAAGTCATGACCATGACATAATCAACAGCTTTGCTGAGATTCACCCTGTCATAGCATTTAGACCAATTGGGAACATTTGCCGGAACCGTAACATCGAGCGATACGACAAGATTTTGCCGCCCTAAGGGAGGGGAAATTTTTTCGACAAAATGAGTAAAGGCCATTTTATCGCTTTCATAAATATTTTCAAAGTCAAGATTAATTCCATCCAGCTCATAGTAGCTGGCATAAAACAACAATTGATTGAGTACCTGATCCTGCGCGACTTCATTTTGCAAAAGTTCATGCGTTAAATCAGGGTCAAAACTATTTGTGATAAGGGCCCAGACTTTATACCCTTTACTGTGAGCCAAATCGACGTAATCTTTATCTGCTTTATTAACAATCAGTCCATTAGACTGCGTAACAGCAAACCAGGTCGGCGCCAATACATTAAGGCCCTTGGGCGGAAGTTCATTTGATAACTTTTGGGTACTTGTTTTTACATCCCAAACTAAATTGATTTTTTCCTTTGGCATCCCCTTTACTGTTGCACTCTGCAATACAAGCGGACCGACAGCTGGACTGTTTAGCTGTAAAATCAAGTTACCACTATAATCGAAACTGATATTCACGCCAAGCAGGCTATCAAGATTGGCAATATCCAAATAGTATTGATTTTTAAGACAAATAGCAGGAAAACTTACAGGAACAGGATCTTTTATTTGTTTTTGAGCGGCACCGCCGATAGTGAATCGCTCGGGCTTTACAGCAAAAGTAATAACATTTTCATCAGACAAATAAGCGGCATTGGCAGTAAAATAATGCTTTAGCAGCGAAAGAGGCACAAGTATTTGCGTTGCACTCACATAAGCCAAATCCCCCGTCGGCTCATAGGAATCGTTGATTTTCATGACAATAGGTTTCGGATCATGAACAGGTGCTGCGGCTAAAGCAACTGAAATGCTGCTAACACTGGCAAGAATCAGTAGAATAAAGCCATATACAAGAGACCATTTTTTTTTCATTAATGATTGTCCTCGCATTTCATTGATTTTTTTTATTATCATTTAGACAATGATAATAAAAAGCAGACACCTTTGCATCGCTGCAAAAAACTGCCTGCAATAAAAATTTTCTATCTGATTTGGCCTTCACCATCAATCAGATATTTCGTACTTGTCATCTCCTTGAGTCCCATGGGGCCTCGAGCATGAAGCTTCTGCGTACTAATGCCGATTTCGGCGCCAAAGCCGAATTCGCCGCCATCCGTAAACCGCGTGGAAGCATTGACATAGACAGCTGCCGCATCCACTTCATGCTGAAACCGACGGGCATTAAAATAATCCTTCGTCACAATCGCTTCAGAATGACCTGTACTATAGCAGGCAATATGTTCAATCGCTGCATCAATGGATGGAACAATCTTCACAGACAAAATATAGTCATGATATTCCGTTGACCAGTCTTCTTCTGTTGCGGCTTTAACAAAATCATAATAGCACTGCGTTTTGTCACAACCGCGTAATTCCACCTTGGCATCATGATACTTTTGTAGCATAGCTGGCAAGAATACATCGGCAATTTTTTCGTGAACAAGTAACGTCTCCATGGCATTACATACACCAGGACGGGAAACTTTTGCATTAAAAGCAATCTTCACAGCCATCGTTAAGTCGGCTGTTTCATCAATAAAGGTATGACAAACACCAATGCCTGTTTCAATGACAGGCACCGTACTATTCTTTACAACTGTCTGAATCAGTCCGGCACCGCCTCTTGGAATAACAACATCAAGATAATCATTCATTTTTAACAGAAACTGCACAGCATCCCTGTCTGTTGTTTCAATCAAAGCAATCGTACCTTCAGGCAGACCTGCCTCAAGCGCAGCAGCCTTCAGAACGGAAGCAATAGCTAGATTAGAATGGATAGCCTCAGAACCGCCACGTAAAATAACGGCATTACCTGTTTTTAGGCAGATCCCTGCAGCATCAACAGTCACGTTGGGCCGAGCTTCATAGATCATAGCAATGACGCCAAGTGGTACACGCACCTGGCGAATCTCCAGCCCATTGGGGCGCTGTGTAACCGAAATGGTCTCACCAATGGGGTCAGGCAGAGCAGCCAGCTCTATCAGCCCACGAGCCATGGCTTCAATCCGGTCATGATCCAGCATTAAGCGATCAAGAAGGGCCTCACTCAATCCCTTGGCACGACCAGCCGTAATATCTTGACTGTTGGCCACAAGAATCACGGCCTCCTTATCAAGTAAAGCCTGCGCCATAACCTGAAGGGCCTGATTTTTTTGTTGTGATGAATAAGTAGCGAGTTTGCGAGCCGCAAACTTCGCTTGTTTTCCTTTCGTTTCTAACTCACTGCGATAATCCATATTGTCCCCCTCACACAAGCAAAGCTAAATTGTCACGATGAATAATTTCATCATAAGGCTTATTTCCTAATATATCAGCAATTTCATCGGTATGACGGCCTTTAATTTTTTCTACGTCAGCTGCAGAGTAGTTGACTAAACCACGAGCAATTTCTTGCTCGTTCGTTGTAAAAACGCGAATCGTATTTCCCTGCTCAAAATCTCCTTCAACAGCTGTAATACCTGCAGAAAGCAGACTTGATCCATCTTCAAGCAAAGCTTGTTCACAGCCCTTGTCAATCGTAACAGATCCATGCAGACGTGAACCAAACGCAAGCCAACGTTTCCGAACATGAAGGGCATTTTCTTTAGACAAAAAAAGTGTCCCCACAGCTTCTCCGCTTAAAATACGACGCAAAACTTCCTCACGGCTACTTAAGGCAATAACCATGGCCACACCGGAGCTCATGGCAATCTTGCCAGCTTGAATCTTCGTATACATGCCGCCTGTGCCGCGCAGCGACCCTGGTTCACCTGACAGAGATTCTATTTCCGGCGTAATATCCGTAATAAGCTCAATCAGCTTAGCAGCCGGATTCTTACTCGGATTATCTGTATAGACCCCTTCCACATCAGACAAAATGACTAGCAAATCGGCATCAACGAGTCCGGCCACAGTAGCTGATAAAGTATCATTATCCCCGATCTTCAATTCATCTACAGCAACAGCATCATTTTCGTTAATTACAGGAATCACGCCGAGTTTCAACAAAGTTAACAAACTGTTGCGGGAATTGGCATACCGCTGGCGATTGACTGAATCAGCCCGCGTTAAGAGTACTTGCGCCACCGTTTGTCCATATTCACTAAAAAGCTTTTCATAAATATGCATTAAAATACCCTGTCCCACAGCCGCAGCAGCCTGCTTTTCCGGAATGGTTTTCGGCTTTTCCATAAGTCCCAACCGATCCATTCCCACACCTACTGCTCCTGATGTGACAAGAATGATCTCTTTGCCTTGATTGTGAAGATCTGATAATTCACGGATTAACTTTTCAATACGAAGCAGATTTAATTTGCCATTCGCATGTGTAAGTGTACTTGTGCCGAGTTTCACAACAATACGCTTTGCACAAGATAAATTTTCTCTCGTTAACATGGAAGTTCTCCTCCAAACCGCCTATTTTTGTTAAGGCAAGGTAATGACAGGTTTATCCGGATTTGGCCGATAAAGCAGACCATTTCTACCAATTACCTGTACCACACTAGCTTGAAGGGCTTCCCCTAAGGCATAAACAGCATCATTTGGCTCAATCGGACTATTTGTAAGCACTTTTACTTTAATTAACTCGCGGGCAGTCACAACATCATTGGCACTGTCAATAATGGCTTTCGTAAGCCCTCCCTTGCCTAATTGCACAACTGCATCAAGCGTCATACCAAGGGATCGTAAATGACGTTTTTGTTTACCTGTTAATAGGATTAATTCTGACATTCTTCTCCACCTACTCTTTATATTCAAACTCCATATCGCTAATGCGAACAGTATTGCCTTCCTTAATACCCCGTTCCTTTAAACGCTCATCAAGACCCAAACGTCGCCAGGTCAGTTGGAATCTACGCAAACCTTCATCATTATCAAAATTAATCATGGCAACAAGTTTTTCAATATCCCTACCTGATACAACAAAGGCTCCGTCATCTGTCCGGGAAATAGTAATTTCATCTGCTGGCTTAGCTTGATAAACAACAGTCTCACTACTTGTATCAGTTGCTTCAACATAGTCTTGAAGCAACTGATAAGCACGCCAAAGGAGAGGCTGCAAACCTTCCCCTGTTGCAGCGGAAACAGGAAAAATCTCATGTCCCTGCTTCTCTAAATAGGCTGTAACCCGCTCAATATTTTCCTGGGCTTCAGGCAAATCCATTTTATTCGCAGCAATGAGCTGCGGACGCCGCGCTAGTTTCTCACTATAAAGCTTTAGTTCTTCATTAATTTTCTGAAAGTCAACAATGGGATCACGACCTTCTTGCCCTGAAATATCCAACACATGAATAAGTACTTTTGTTCTCTCTACATGTCGTAAAAATTCGTGACCAAGCCCTGCGCCTTCATGAGCGCCTTCGATAAGTCCCGGAATATCAGCCAAAACGAAGTTTGCGCCTTCCTTCAAACTGACTACACCCAGTACAGGTACAAGTGTGGTAAAATGATAAGCTGCAATTTCCGGTTTCGCTGCTGACACACTGGCAAGGATGCTGGACTTTCCAACACTCGGGTATCCTACTAAACCAATATCAGCCAGTAATTTTAGTTCAAGTATAACACTGCGATGTTCACCTGGCTCACCTTTTTCGCAAAATGTCGGTGCTTGATGGGTACTGCTCACAAAATGAGAATTGCCACGACCGCCACGACCGCCTTTCGCTACAATCACGGTTTGTCCTACTTCTGTCAGATCTGCAATAACATGACCTGTTTCTTCATCCTTCACTAAAGTCCCGCTTGGCACTTTCACAAAGGTATCTTCCGCGCTCCGACCGTACATATTATTTTTTTGCCCATTATCCCCCCGTGCGGCCTTAAACTTACGCCGATAGCGAAAATCAATGAGCGTGTTCAGATTGTTATCAACAATAAAAACAATATTGCCACCCCGACCGCCATCACCACCGTTTGGACCGCCTGAAGCTACGAATTTTTCCCGGCGAAAACTAGCGATTCCATTCCCCCCATCACCGGCTTCTACAGCTACTTTTGCTTTATCAATAAACATAAATCAGTCTCCTTTGTTACACTTTTCAGGACGCAATGGCAGATGCCTAAGGCTTGCCTACTTATGTAATATTTACGAAATCATGCTTTTTTATCACTCGTCCTTGAGGTGACAAGCACCTTCTTTAGCATGGAGACGCAGAGTTTCAGCCACCATATCCGTATTTTTAGCTACACTCTCTAGATAATCTTTAGCCTGATCCACCTTACCAAGTTGAAGTAAGGCATGAGCCACTTGAATATGATTAACAAAATCGTGACGTTGAGCGCGAAGCATCCTAATAATCGCTGGACAAATTACGTCAGGCGTTGATTGTTCCATACCCTAGCCCCCTACTTTAGGTCAATATAGGTTTTTTCGCTTCCAAAGTAATAAACTCCTGTTACAAACAAAAAAATAGCCTGCAACTATACAAGTCGCAGGCACTCATTTTAAAGTATTACATTGCTTCTTCTACCTTGTAAACACTAATTTGTCTGTTTACACGGCCTTTGCGTTCAAAAGCAACTTTTCCTTCAATCTTAGCAAATAGCGTATCATCGCTGCCAATACCGACATTTTTACCAGGATAAAAATGCGTACCTCTTTGACGAACCAAAATGCTTCCAGCTGTAACAAGCTGACCTGCCTGGCTCTTAACACCTAAGCGCTGAGCGGCACTGTCACGACCATTACGGGTACTGCTGACACCTTTTTTATGAGCAAATAACTGTAAGTCAAAAGTAAACATGTTTTTTCACCTCCTGCACTCTTCAATGCGAACACTTTTTGGATTTAACTTAGCAATTTCTCTGAGTCCTAGTAGCATAGTGGACAAAATGGCCTCAGATAAAGAATCAGGTTCTTCAACGAGTGCACAATCAAGCTTACCGTTCGCTACTGTAAGAGACAATTCGCGATTTAAATGACTCTCAAGCCCTAGAACCGCCGACTGAGTTAAAGCCGAAACACCTGCACATACAATATCTTGTCCATGAGGCGCTGTTCCGGCATGACCCGTTACTCGCATACGAGTAATATATTTACCGAAAAAGAAAATTTCTATCGTAATCATTACGCTTCGATTTTTTCAATAACAACCTTTGTAAAAGGTTGACGATGGCCCTGACGACGACGATAATTGGATTTGGCTTTATATCTGAAGACTAAAATCTTCTTTTCTTTGCCATGATCCACAACCTTGCCTGATACTTTCGCGCCAGCAACAAGAGGCTTGCCAATAACAACTTCGCCTTCTTTGACAACTGTTAAGACAGAATCAAAAACAACGGCTTCACCATCAGCAATCTCTAATTTCTCAACAGAAATGACATCGCCTTCAGCTACACGATATTGCTTTCCACCTGTTTGGATAATTGCGTACATAAAATACACCTCCCTTGAAATCGAACTCGCCGAATGTGGTACCATGCGGATTTAAAACCTTCTTCGAGCGGTTTAGGAGAGCGACTAAATAGCAGCCGTCTACAGATTTAAATTCTAACACAAGGCTTTTTCTTTGTCAATGTTAACTAATATTTAATCTTTTTCATGCAAAATGGAGAAAGCTTCAAAATCCATTGTCGACACGGCCTCAATAATAATTTCCCTTGCTAGGTATTTTTCCAGCTGAGCTAGACTCGCCTTTTCGCCTAAAATCTCTGCCACCGTGGGATGAACCTGCACTCTAAGCGTATGACTTAATTTAGTCTCTCCCGCCAGTTTTCGTAATGCACGATGTACCTGTATAGTCACAGTCTCAGGAGACTGAATTCTCCCGCAGCCATGACAACAAGGACAATCGGCATAGAGCGTCATTTCGAGATTTTGCCTTGCTTTTTTTCGCGTCATTTCTACCAATCCTAAGGCCGTAAGCCCTAAAACATTGGTTTTTGTCCGGTCTTTTTTTAAATATCCCTCGAGCGCTAAAAGCACAGCTTGTTGATCACTGGGACGATCCATATCAATAAAATCAATAATAATAATACCACCAATATCCCTGAGCCGCAGTTGGCGTGCAATTTCTTCAGCTGCCTCAAGATTAGTTGTAAGAACTGTATCAGCTAAACTGGTTTTACCGACAAACTTTCCTGTATTGACATCAATGACAGTTAAAGCTTCCGTTTTATCGATAACAATATAACCGCCTGATTTTAAAACAATATTACGTTGGCCAATTTTGTCTAATTCCTGCTCCAAGCCATAGAAGGCAAAAATATCTTCAGCTCTATCATAGAGCTTCACGCGATCAACAAGGTCAGGCGATGTAAATTTTACAAGTTCAACAACACGATCATAGGCTAAGGGCTGATCTACAATAAATTCATCTGTATCGGCAGCAAGCAAATCGCGAACCAAACGAATGACAAGATCGGCATCACAGTATAACAAGGTTGGCGACTTGGATATTTTGGCCCGCACTGTAATGGAATGCCAGAGATTGACGAGATAAAGGATATCTTTAGCAAGGACTTCCTCGCTTTGATTTTCGGCTACAGTCCGAACAATAACGCCCATATCCGCGGGTTTGAGTTCTTCAGCTAGATTTTTCAGTCGTTCTCGTTCCACGGGATTTTCAATGCGGCGGGAAATGCCCACATAAGTAGAAGTAGGCATTAGAACAACATAACGACCAGGTAGAGATAAGCGCGTTGTGGCTCTCGGCCCTTTGGTACCAATTTCATCTTTTAAAATTTGAATCATCATATCCTGACCGACTGTTAGATGAATAACATCATCAATGTATAAAAAGGCATTTCTATCACGGCCAATATCAATAAAAGCTGCTTGCATACCAGGTAACACATTTTTAACTTTACCTTTATAAATATTACCGACTAAATGCCCCGCTGCCGTCCGTTCCACAGCAGCTTCCATCATGTCCCCATCCTCAACGAGGGCCATTCGTGTTTCTTCTGGTACAACATTGACAACAATTTGCTTTGTCACAGACCCTCACCTCCTCTACAGTTCTAGTGGGGTTAACAAGCGTCCCTTATTGCTAATAAATAATCCTGTCCGCTCAATAAGCGCTGCACGTGCGAAAGCAGGCAACTGGTACTTGTGTATCAATAGTTCAAGCATATCTGTCGGCTTCACACTGCCAGTGGGCTTGATATGCAATTGAAGCTGTAAGCAGATTTTATCCCCCTCGACATGAAGAACAGGCGGTGCAGCAACAAATTCCTTAATATCAATCTCGCGCACGCCTTTCGGAGTTTGCTTGACATAGATAGCAATCGCCTCTTGGTCAAATAAATCCAGTGACTGCTGAAGATCAGCTTCTGATATTCCGTCACTCATCAGCCAAGTCATCTCATAAGTAGCCAAATTCACAACAGCCATCAAAGCCTTAACAGTTCCTATCATCACTTGGGAGTCCTTCACCGTGATGCCAACAGGAAAAGCCTGACGCAACTGCCTCATAATCGTAGCAAGTTCCGTATCTGTCGCAAGCTCTAAATCCATATACTCAGCCGAACTTGTCACACCAACAGCAAGGGCGGAAGCAAAGGAAAATTTCATATGCGGATTAAATCCCTCTGAATAAGCCGCAGATAATTTAGCCCGGCGAACAGCTCGCTCTATAGTACGTGTATAATCCAGATGGGAAATAAAACGAATTTCTTCTTCTTTCGTAATCTTCATTCGAATCTTCATAGGGAGTCACTCCAATCAATGACGGCTGCATTAAGCTGCTGGCAGACGCCACAAACGCCGCAGACGTCTGTGCGGCAATCACTAGTAAAGGCACCAGCCACGGCCTCTCTATATTCCTTTGCCAAATATTTTTTGGTCACAGCGGGACTGACATATTCCCAAGGTAAGACTTCCATAAGGTCCCTGTCGCGATGAGCATAAAAAGCCGGATCGATCTTACAGTCGATAAACGCCTGCTGCCAAATCTCATAATGGAAATGCTCCGACCAGCTGTCAAATTTCGCACCCGCACGCCAAGCTTTGAGGAGAACCTCGCCGAGTCTTCGATCGCCCCGCGCGAAAACCCCTTCAAGCACACTCACTCTGGCATCATGATAGTGATAGGCAATACTTTTATCTTTAATTAAAGACCTTAGATAGTGCTGCTTGCGTTCCAGTTCTTCTAAAGAATCTTGTCCAAACCACTGAAAAGCAGTATGGGCCTTCGGCACGAAAGATGAAACACTAACAGTCACCTTCACGCCACGTCGTCCCCGAATCTCACTGAAAAGTTTCACTACACGCTGGGCCAAGTCGGCAATCCCCTCGATATCCTCATCCGTTTCAGTTGGCAACCCAATCATAAAGTACAGCTTAACGCTTGTCCAACCTGAACGAAAAGCGGCCCCCACAGCTTCGATTAAATTTTCTTCTGTAACGCCCTTGTTAATAACATCGCGTAACCGTTGCGTCCCAGCCTCAGGCGCAAAAGTAAGGCCACTTTTACGGACCTGCTGCACCTTCTGGGCAAGCTCAATAGAAAAGCTGTCAATACGCAAAGACGGCAGAGAAACACTGACCCTATCATCCTTCAGTTCCGCTGTTAAACGATCAATAAGTTCCGGAAGTTTAGAATAATCGGCTGAACTTAAGGACGTTAAAGAAATTTCATTATAGCCAGTAGCATCAACTTGCTGTCTAGCAATTTTTACAAGCGTATCAACAGTCCGCTCCCTCACGGGGCGATACAAAATACCCGCTTGGCAAAACCGACAACCGCGCGTACAGCCCCGGAAGAGTTCCAGCATAATCCGGTCATGAACAATCTCCGTATAAGGAACAATCGGTTTAACGGGATAAGAAATAGACTCTAAGTCTTTTACAATTCGCTTATGTACAATAGCGGGAGCTGTCGGTTCATTTGACGATACAGAGTGAATGGTGCCGTTCGTTTCATAGGTCACATCATAAAAAGAGGGTACATAAATACCACTGATCTTACTTACGGCAAGTAGAAATTCCTTGCGTCCTCCCTGCTCTCCAGCTTCTCTCCAGCACTTATAGGTATCAACAATTTCTTCAATAATCTCTTCGCCTTCACCAACAATGACAAAATCAAAAAAATCGGCTAGGGGCTCCACATTATAAACCCCAGGTCCCCCAGCAACAACAAAAGGCTGTCCTTGTTTACGATCTTTTGTTAAAAGCGGAATACCGCCAAGATCCAGCATATTTAATATATTGGTATAACTCATTTCATATTGTAAAGTAAAGCCCACAAGATCAAATTCAGCGAGTGGCGTAAATGTTTCATGACTGAACAGCGGAATCTTAGCTTGACGCATTTCCTGCTCCATGTCCACCCAAGGTGCGAAGACTCGCTCAGCTGCTGTATCCGTACGTTTATTTAGTATTGAGTAGAGAATTTTATAACCAAGGTAAGACATCCCCACTTCATAGACATCAGGAAATGCCAGAGCAAAGGTCACGGCAACTGTCTCATGGGGTTTCATTACGCTATTGAGTTCGTGACCTGTATAGCGAGCGGGCTTCATTACACGACTAAGTATAGCCGGATCTAGATGAATCATAGTTACCTCCGAATTTTCGCAAATAGTGTAATCTTTATTCTTCTACGTTTTACAAATAAATCCTGCTTCGCCGCTACCAGGCTCTCATCAAGATTTTAGCAATTTATCAAGGGAAGCGTATATCCCCAGTTGTTGAATACCCTGCCATACTTCACTCTCACTTAAAGTACCACAAGGCTGCAATTCATCATCAACAACAATCACGACATGATAAAGTTCCGGGCGAAAAACAGCAATAACTTCTTTTAAGGTAAGCTGCCGCCGCGCAATAAAATGCTGCGTCGGCAGCAATCCTCGCTTACTTAAATAAGCTTTTTTAAAAGCAAGCAGCCGCATGGACCGAAAACCGCTAGCAGCAAGTTCACCTTTTGCTGAATGATACAAAAAAATGGCAGCAATGAGAAAGGTTACATTCATTGTTCCCACATTTAAATATTCATAAACAATCAGCATAAGAAGTAATACACAAAATACTTTACTTAATTGCGCTGCTAACTGCGTAGCCTCACGATAACCAATAAAGAGAGATAGAACAGCTCGAAAAATACGTCCGCCATCAAGAGGCAAAGCGGGCAGTAAATTAAACAAGGCTAATGTCATATGAATCCAAAAATAAAAAGACAGCACCTCTGCTACTGTGCCGCCTTTCAGCCAGGCAAAATAACTCATTCCAGCCATCACGAAACTAGCTAGAGGTCCAGCTGCGGCAATCAGTATCTCACTGCCTGCCGCAACGTCACTAAATCGTTCAATTCGCGCGACACCGCCAAAAGGCAATAATTCAATCTCCTTCACTTGATAGCCCAAATAATGGGCCATCAAAGCATGGGCGCCTTCATGCCACAGGACAGCACTAAACACTAGCAAAACCTTACCACTCATGCCAGCCAAACTAAATAACAACAGCAGCCCAAGGAAATAGATATTTAAGGTAAGTTGAATGCTAAATATTTTGCCAACGTGCAAGACCATCCCTTCCTTTCTTATGGATAGGCGTCTTTTAAGCGCAATAGGGGATCAATCGGCTGACCTTGATCATGCACTTCAAAATAACAAATTCCATTATTCTGCGGTCCTTTGGCAACTCTGCCAATAACCTGTCCTTGTGTTACCTTATCCTGTGGTGCTACAAGCAAATCCGTAAGACCCATATACACCGTTTCTAAAGCCTGGCTGTGCGTGATCTTCACTACTTGACCATTAGCATTCGCACTCACTTCTTTAATCGTTCCTTGAGCCGCCGCGCGCACGGGACTCCCTATCTGCGCCGCAATGGCAATCCCTGCGCTACTCGGCACATTCGATGTATCTGTGGCTAATGAGGAAGCTACTGCAGGCTGAGCTTGGCCGCCAAAGCGCGTAACAAGTTTCCCATCAACAGGTTTACTCATGTATTGAAAAGGATCGACGGGATGAACCAGCTCTGGCAGTCGTTTGGGAACAAAAGCTGCTACACTTTGTGGTAAATAAGGCGAAATTTGATTAGTAAAAAAAGTTACATCCGTCTCTGTCGTCATGACTTGGCGTACACCATCAACGACCATTCCCCCCACATAAGTATCAGAAATACTAGCAAAATAAACAATGCCAAAAATCAGCGCAGCACTCAGGCTCCGCTTGAGCCAACCATAATCAATGGGTTCATCAGGATAGTACCAATAATCAGGTTGTGATGATTCTTTAAAAAATATTTTTTTCAATTTCCGAAGCATTGAATTCACCTCACTGTCGACGACGTTCGCTACTACTATATGACAGCAAGACTTATTTTAATAATAAAATAAAAAAATACACAACCAAAAGTTGTGTATCTTTTAAAACAAGATTTTTTGTCTTCGCATATAAATATTCAGCAAAATACCAATACTCACCATGTTCGTTGTTAAAGAACTGACACCATAGCTCATAAGGGGTAAAGGAATACCTGTGACTGGCATAATTCCAGCAGTCATGCCCACATTGACAAGCACATGAAAAGTAAGCATGGACGTAATTCCGGTGGCTAAAATAACACCAAAATTATCTCGAGCCACTCCAGCAATTTTTATTCCCCGATAAAGCAAGATAAAATACAATAACAAAATAATGACGGCACCGATAAATCCGAGTTCCTCACCAATAACAGCAAAGATAAAGTCCGTATGATTTTCAGGCAGGAAATTCAGTTGACTCTGCGTTCCACCAAACAGCCCTTTTCCAAAAAGCATTCCTGAACCGATGGCAATTTTCGACTGAATAATATGATAGCCTGAACCTAATGGATCAACATTCGGGTCGAGAAATACAGTAAGCCGTTTCTTTTGATAATCTTTAAGGAAGAGCCAAAAAACAGGCATAAGTGCAAGTGCCCCCCCCATGAGAGTAAGCAAATGCTTGACACTGACACCAGCAATAAATATCATGCCTAAAAGAATGGCACCAAATACAAGAGCCGTACCCAAATCAGGTTGTTTTAAAACAAGGAGAAAAGGAATTCCCACATAAATAAAAATGGGTAAAATTTCTCGGTACGTATTAAGTTGTCCTGCCCGCTTATCAAGCATATGGGCCAATGAAATGATCATAATTAATTTTGAAAACTCTGATGGCTGCAAATTAATCGGACCGAGCTGAATCCATCGTTGCGCACCTAAGGCTGATTGACCAATAAACATGACAGCAAGCAACATAACCATGTTCAATCCATAAAGAAAATTAGCCCATCTCCCAAGCGTCTTATAATCAAAATGCAACATGATAAAAACAATAAAAATATTAATTGCAGCAAAAATACCCTGTCGCTGAACATACCAATAGCGCTCCTCACTTGGTGTATTAATATGTGTGGCACTGCCAATAATGGCTAAACTAATCAGCAGTAAGAGTATCGTTACTGTAATCAACACATAATCTAAATTCCGGAGTAGGCGTTGATTCAGCATGATAGGCATCCCCTAATTGTAGAATATAACCTTATCTATTATAATCGTATTTGCCGCCTTCGTCTAGAATCATCAAGAAAAAAATTTTAGTAAATTTTCTAGCACACTCCGTTAGTCTTGATTAAAGCGATTGCGTTTCATATGATTGACAGGAATATTTGCTACAAGGGCAACGGAAGAATTTGTCTTCGTAAAATTCACTTCCATCTCTTGTTCATTGACTTCCATATAATTTGAAATAACACGAATCATATCCTCTTTTAGTATTTCCATCAATTGCGGAGAAACATTCGCCCTGTCATGAACAAGTACCAGGCGAAGACGTTCTTTCGCAACTTCTTTGGATGAAATTTTACTTTTTCCAAACATTCTTTGCAGTAATTCCAACATTCGCCATCCTCCTTAAACGCCAAACAATTTTTTCAATCGTTCAAAAAAGCCCTCATGTACTTCTAGTATCATGAGTGGAACATTTTCGCCTAGCAGACGTCTGACAATATTTTTGTAAGCCATACCTGCCAGCGACGCAGGATTGGTAACAGCCGGTTCCCCACGATTCGTTGAAACAACAATAAATTCATCTTCAGGAATAATGCCAAGAAGATCTACAGCAAGTATTTCAATGATGTCGTCAATATTCATCATATCGCCCTTTTTTACCATGAGTGGCCGAATACGATTCACGACAAGTTTAGGATGACACTTTCCCTCTGATTCTAATAGTCCAATAATCCGATCAGCATCGCGAACAGCAGAAACTTCCGGTGTCGTTACAATAATGGCCTGATCGGCACCTGCTATGGCATTCTTAAACCCTTGTTCAATACCTGCTGGACAATCAATAATCACATAATCGAATTCTTCGGCAAGTTCTTGACATAGTTGTTTCATTTGGTCAGGACTGACAGCATTTTTATCACGCGTTTGCGCAGCAGGTAAGAGATAAAGCGTTTCATAACGTTTATCGCGAATAAGCGCCTGCTTTAAACGGCAGTTTCCGTCTGTAACATCCACAAGATCATAGACAATCCGATTTTCCAGCCCCATAACAACATCAAGATTACGAAGTCCAATATCGGTATCAACTAACACCACTTTTTTACCAAGCAAGGCAAACCCCGTTCCCAAATTAGCTGTTGTCGTAGTCTTTCCTACGCCGCCTTTTCCAGAAGTAATAACAATAACTTCCCCCATGTAGTGTGCTCCCCCTTATTTGTGCGCAGGTTCAATAATAACCTGTCCATCGGCAATTCTTGCTCGTTCGGCACAGTCACGCGGTGTTACTTGACTATCAGGTGACCGGGCAATCATATCGGCAATACGGATTTGCATGGCCTGAAGTCGATTGGCAGTAATTGTTGCTTGCTCATTTCCTTCTGATCCAGCATGAACGACACCCCGACAAGCACCAAAAATCATGATATCGCCGCCTGCAACAACTTCCGCACCCGGATTGACATCACCAAGAACAACAACAGCACCTGTATGTTTTACGCATTGTCCATTACGCAGTGTTCTTTTTACAATAAATGCATTTGTTTCATAGTTTTCTTGATTTACACTGCATGAAATAGCCCCTTCAGCAAGCTCAACATCTTGAGAACTTGCCTGATTTTCCAGAACTTCCGGCTCTTCTTCCTTTAAGGTAAGACCATAATCAGCCAACAAGCGATAAATCTGCTGCTGCTGACTGTCAGTAAAAAGATGGGTGACCGCAGGAATCTTCACCATGGCACCTTGCATAAAAAAATTTGTCGCAGAATCTAGTTTGTTCTTAAGCTGCGATAATATCGCCCCAAATTCTGCCGACTCATCAATAATAAGTTCCAAGCCATCTCGATAACCTTTAAAAACAATCATCTCACGCATGAGCATACTCCTAATTTACTCCTGTTATCATTTAATTGATGCTACTTAAAAAAGTTCGCGTTATTTCTAGATTTTCCTGCCCTATTAGAGGAGTTATTAGGCTTTTTTTAAGGAATAATTATTCCTGTAAAAAAAGTCTATATCACACAAATGTAATATAGACTCACAATTTCATTAACGCTAAAACTTAAGGTTGACTGGGAAGATTAAAGGCCGCACGCAAAATAGTCTCGGCGATTGGCACAGCTGCTGAAGCACCATAACCGCCTTGAGCAACGAGTACAACAACAACAATATCCGGATCATCATACGGTCCATAGGCTACAAACCAACTATGATCATCGCCATGTGAATTTTCTGCTGTACCCGTTTTACCGGCAATAGGGACAGGGAAATTACCAAATACTTGCCCAGCCGTTCCTCCCTCTTTGGCAACATCACGCAAAGACTCACGAATCAAATTTAACGTAGCTGGTGATAAATCAATATGTCCTGTTTCTTCTGGTCCAAAACTTTTTAGCACTTCACCATTATTGTCCGTAATCTGACTCACAACATACGGCCTGTAACGATGGCCGCCGTTGGCAATCTGCTCCATCAATTGCGCAATCTGAAGCGGTGTAACCAGCTGAAAGCCCTGGCCGATGGCCGCATCAAAAGTTTCCGCTAAATACCAATCTTCATCATAAACTTTTTTCTTGTACCTTTGATTGGCTACAAGACCGTCTGCTTCACCTGGCAAATTGATACCTGTAACAGCACCTAAGCCAAAAGCTCTGGCATATTTCTCTAAATTATCAATTCCCAGTCGATTGCCCATTTCATAAAAATATACATTATCAGACTTGGTTAAAGCCTCTTTAAAATTAATCCAGCCTAAAGCTTCTCCATCGGCATTTGTTTTAGGAATAATCCAATGCTTGCCTGTATCTAAAATTTTCTCTTCTGGTGTCACCTTGCCAAGTTCTAAAGCCGCTGAACCTGTAACAATTTTAAATGTCGATCCTGGCGGATATTCCCCGGAAATAGACTTATTTTCCATTGGATTATAAGGATTGTCGTTAAGTACCTTCCAGTCTTTTGAAGAAATGCCTGTACTAAAAGAATTTGGATTAAATGTCGGCCGCGATACCATGGCTATAATTGCACCTGTCTTCGGATTCATGACAATGGCGCTGGCTGCTTTGGCACGACGAAACTGTGTCCGCGCCTGTAAATAAGCGAGCTGCTTATCAATCGCATCTTCCGCAGCTTTTTGAATATTGGCGTCAATGGTTAATACTAAATTATTCCCTGGAATCGGTTCTTTTTTGCCAAGCACCTGAACAGGATGCCCCATTACATCCACTTCAACCTGATTTCCGCCATCTGAGCCGCGTAATTCTTTGTCGTATACTTTTTCCAAACCGAATTTCCCGATAATATCACCGGATTTATACCCAGCCGCTTTTTTTTCTTCTAATTCCGTATCATTGATTTCACTTACATAGCCAAATATATGCGCTGCCAATTCATTATAAATATAACTGCGAATAGGCTGAATTTCAATCATGACTCCAGGCAATTCACTGCGCCGTTCTTCAATCTTAGTGACAACATCGGGCCCAATATCACTCTTCACGCGAATGGGTTCAAAATTAGCTGAAGGCTGACTTACCTTTTGGCGAACCTCATCCACTTTCATATTTAAAATCGTCGCTAGTTTCTGAACCACATCGTCTGACAGGGGACCTGAAGTGGGCATAATGGAAACAGTAAAACCCGGTCGATTGGCAATCATGGCATTACCGTTACGATCATAGAAATTGCCACGTGGTGCCATAATGGGAATAAGACGAATCCGGTTGCCATCTGCCAGACGCTCATAGTTTTTTCCCTGAATGACTTGCAAAAAAGCCAAACGACTAATAAGAGCGACAAATACAAGCACGACAACGACAAATAAAAAGTCCAATCGATAATTTGAGCGTTTGACTAGCATGACAACCCTCCTTTCATGACGGACAAATAGACAGGGAAAATTCCTGCCTATTCCGTGCGATACATTTCCGCATAATTGATTTTATAAATAATGAGATGAATAGGAACAGCCACAATGACATTATAGGCTAAGAGTGGCAATAAATTATGCATAACGAGCGAAATAATTTCAACCCTAAAACCTAAGAATACAAGTATCCCTGTCATTAACACAGAATGAATAACAGTCGCTACCATCACAGCCAAAAGAGGCAATAAGATATTCTCTTTAAATACCTTACGTTCTAACATGCCAGCACCATAGCCAATAGCCATTTTAGACAAGGTATGAGAACCAAACACCCCACCTGATGCTAAATCCGCTAACAACCCAGCAAAAAAGCCAACAGCCACACCTTTTTCCTTGCCTACTAATAGTCCTGTAGATAATACTGTAATAAGCAGTAAATCGGGTTTTATCCCATTGAGTGTCACAAGCGGAATCAACGCACATTGTAGAATATACAATAAGCAAATAACAACAATCCACACGATTGTTTTCACGGCACAGTTACCCCCTTGGTGCCTGTTCCTCCAGCTTGCTTACTAGGTGTATTCTGATCAGTGGCAGATTTTACTTGAGGTGGTAAAGTCGGAATAGGCTCACGGGAATGAATAATAACAAATACTTCTTCTAGTTTATCAAAATCTACTGCAGGCTTCAAGACAGCATATTTTAATAAACCACCCTCATCATTGACTACATCAAGAACCTCACCCACAGCTAAACCTTTCGGATAAATACCACCAAAACCTGATGTAACAACCGTATCGCCTGGCACAATATCAGCATCACGTGCAAGATTCACAAGCCTGGGCGCATTATGATTCGTTCCATTGCCTTCCACAATCCCGGCAACACGGGAATCTGAGCGTTGATTAAGCGCTCCGACAGCACTGCGCGGATCAAGAATAAGTTGAATCTTTGCTGTAGTTGGATAAGACTGTATGACAGTACCCACTAATCCCTTTGGCGTAACAACTGGCATATCTTTAGTAACACCATCATTTGTTCCCTTATTAATAATAATTACACTCGTCCAAGTTCCCGGATCACGGGCTACAACCATGGCTGTAACAAAATCAAACTGCCTTGTCCCTTGTTTATAATCAAGCATGACTTTGAGCCGATCATTTTCTGCCATAATTTCAGTCATATCAAGATTATTTTGACGATAGTTGTCAACTTCCGCCTTAAGAGCCTGATTTTCCCTATATACTGTGAAAATTTCGCCTGTAGCCGTCGTGATCTGACGGAGACTCATCCCCACCGTGGAAAAAGCATATTCAAAAGGAGAAAGAATTGTCGTCACTACCCTATCAATAAAAGCAAATTGAATTTTTCCGTGAGCAAAAGAACCTGCAAGCAGTAGGATAGTGAACACAGCCACAACTAAAATGACCGTCTTTTTACCTAAGAATCGCACTGCGCCGGCTCCCTTCTATTCCAGTCTTTTCGGTGTCATGAGTACACGTTTCAATAAATCGATGCTTTCGAGGGCCTTGCCTGTTCCATTAGCTACACAAGACAGAGCATCTTCCGCAATATGCACAGGCATGCCTGTTTCTTTACTGATTAAGCTGTCTAGTCCTCGCAGAAGTGCCCCGCCACCCGTCATAACAATACCGCGATCCATAATATCTGATGCAAGCTCAGGCGGCGTTTTTTCCAGTGTTACTTTGACCGCTTCAATAATACCAAATACGGGCTCACTTAAAGCATGCTGCACTTCACTGGCCCGAATCGCCAATGTTTTCGGAAGTCCACTGACTAAATCGCGTCCGCGGATCTCTAATTCTTCATCCTTAGGCAATAAGATAGCTGCACCAATAGCAATTTTAATTTCCTCTGCCGTCCGCTCGCCAATCATCAAATTATAAGTACGTTTAATATATTGTACAATCGATTCATCCATTTCATCACCGCCGATACGAATGGAACGACTTGTAACAATACCCCCAAGCGAAATAACGGCAACTTCCGTTGTCCCCCCACCAATATCCACAACCATATTGCCAGTAGGCTCATGAACAGGAAGCCCCGCACCAATGGCAGCAGCCATTGGTTCTTCAATTAAATAAGCTTCCCTTGCTCCAGCCTGAATAGTTGCATCAATAACCGCTCGCTTTTCAACCTCAGTCACACCACTTGGCACACCGACGACAACACGTGGACGAATAAACGACTTTGTGTCCATAGATTTGCGAATAAAATATTTAAGCATCGATTGTGTCACATCAAAATCAGCAATAACGCCATCTTTCATGGGACGAATGGCCACGATATTACCAGGCGTACGACCAATCATTTGTTTGGCTTCTTCACCAACGGCAAGCACTTCCCCCGTATCACGCTGAATCGCTACAACCGATGGTTCTCGAAGAACAATCCCCTTTCCTTTTAAATGCACGAGCGTATTAGCCGTACCTAAATCGATTCCCATATCACGGGAAAATGAACCAAAAAAATTTGACATCTATAATTACTCCTTTCGTTGACCGCTTATTCTATTATGCCCTTTTCTTTAAAACTAACATACTTTCCATCGCCGATAATCACGTGATCAAGGACAGTAATATCAAGCATCTTCCCTGCTTCAACGAGTTTTTTTGTTAAACTGATATCTTCCTGACTTGGCAAAGGATCTCCACTTGGATGATTATGAACTAAAATAACTCCGGCAGCACTATAATTAATTGCCTCGCGAAATACCTCCCGTGGATGAACAATGGCAGCACTTAAACTACCAATCGAAATCGTCGGCTGAGCTAAAACATGGTTTTTCGTTGACAACAATAAAATAAGAAAATGTTCCTTTGTCAAATACCTCAGATGCGGCATAACAAGCAGAGCCGCATCGCGTGGACTATGAATAATGGTCCGCTCCTGCTCACTAAGAACAGCTAAGCGCCGACTCAATTCAAAAGTAGCAATAATGGTTACGGCCTTGGCCACTCCAATTCCCTTCACTTTACAGAGTTCAGGTGCTGATAGAGTGCTTAGCCTAGCAAGGCCATTGGTTTGGCTTAGCACTCGCTCAGCCAAATGAATCACTGATTCATTTTTCACACCCGTGTGGAGAATAATAGCGAGTAAGTCCACATTGCTCAGCGCCTCCGCACCTTTGCTAAGAAGCTTTTCCCTGGGACGTTCTTCCTCAGGCATTTCCTTCAGCATAGGGGGCTCAACTGTGCTCATAATAGCTTGACGCCTACCTTTGTCAGTAAAGTCGCCAGTGTCGTAAGTGGCAGGCCAACAACGTTGGTGTAATCTCCTGAAATCTTTTCTACAAATAAAATTCCCTTGCCTTGAATAGCATAAGCTCCTGCTTTATCAAAAGGTTCACCTGTTGCAATATAAGACTGAATAGTCTCAGGCCTTAAATGACAAAAGGTTACATTCGTCATAACAGACGCTGTAAAACTTGTCCATTTTTGGCAACTGGATTTAGATTGTTTAACAACAGCAACACCTGTAATAACCTGATGCGAACGCCCTGACAATTTCGTAAGCATACGAAAAGCATCTTGACCATCACGAGGTTTGCCATAAACTTGTCCATCAACAACAACAATCGTATCTGCACCAATCACTACGTCCTGCCTCGCGTTGGCAGCAGATTCATTAAACCATTCGTGCGCCACTGCTTCAGCCTTTTGCCTGGCTTGTAAAACAACCAATTTTTGGGGTAAAAGCTGCTGATCATTGTCTTCAATTACCTGGCTAACGCGAACGACAAAATCAGCACCGATCTGCTCTAATAACGCTTTTCTCCTTGGTGATGCCGAAGCTAAAACAAGTGTCATGAAAAAAGAAACCTCCTAGAACCTTCGGTATAATAATGCAGCAATCACAATACCTAATATACTAACAAGGTTTGGATAAAAAGCAAAACCTACAACAAACCGGATAACGTACAAATTAAGAGTCATAGGCGGTACGTCTAAAATTGGATAGGTTTTTACAAGATAAGGAGCTATGCCTACAAGCAGGGTAGAACTACCAATCAATTCACCAAGTATGCCACCAATAATTGCACCTGTAACTAAAAATAAAATGAACATGCCAGTATTCTGATTGTGACCGCCTCGCACCAAAATTACCTCCAATAAAAATGATTAGTGTTTCAACCTTTTTCTACAAAGAAACAAAGAAATCCTTGCAAGATACAAGGATTTTGCAGCAGCATAAACATCCTTTTGCTGGAGAAAAAAGCTCTCTATGTAATTTTAGCCGATTCTTGTCACTTATGCAATAGTCCATGCTCAACCAGAGTAATTTAACAAAAAAAAAAACAGGTTCATTCATCCCAAATGAGCCCGTTTTTCCCATTATGAAAGCCGACTACCTAAAAGATAGTCGGCTTCTTTGTCCAAAAGTTAAATCATGCCAGTCCAAGTCCAATAGGTAAATACAAACAAGAAGTAAAGGACAAGGCCCACAATCGTCATTGGAATACCCACTTTGATCATGTCCTTCGTCTCGAAAGTATCTGTTGCATAAGGAATCATAGCCTGTGGCGAATTCACTGGCAGCAGGAAGGCAAAATATACACAATAGGTGGATAACATCGTCATCCCAACCATAGGAAGACTGGGATTATTTAAACTAAGCAAAAAGCCTACAATTGTCGGTACAACGGCCGCTGTGGCTGATGTAATGCTCGCAAAAGCAACGCGCAAAATCAAAATACCCACCGTAATGACAGCAATCATCATATAAAGCGACATGGAGCCAACACCTAAAGCACCGAGGGAGCTCTTCGCAAGCCAAATAGCCGCTCCTGATGACAATAGTGTTTCACCTAACGAAATTCCTGCACCGAACAATAAAATGGTGCCCCAGTCGACTTTATTCACAACATCCTTAAATGTTGCCACACCTGAATAAGGAGCAAGCATCAATAACACGGAGAAGATGGCCACCGTATTGGCATCAACATGATGAAACGACTCAGTAGCCCAAGCTAAAATCGTAAAAGCAAAAATAACAGAGATTTTTTTCTCTTTAGGACTCATGGTACCCAATTCTGCCAAAGCATTATGAACCGTTTCTTTACCACCAGGTACTTCATCAAATTCAAATTTGTTCATTCTAGTAACAATAAAGTAAAAAGCAAGAGACATAACTAAGCAATAAGGTTCAGACCACAATAACCATTGACCCCATGATACAGGTGAATTTAAAGATTTCGCAATAAATCCACTGGCCACAGCATTTGGTGCCCCACCTGTCAAAACACCAATACCGGAAATAGATGTAATAATAGCAATGCAAACCAAAAGTTGACGAGCAAACTGACTCTTCTTATCTACCTTAAAGGCAGCAATAAGTCCCATGGCAATGGGAGTTAAGGTTGCTGAACGAGCTGTAATCGAAGGAATCAAAAAGGTAAGAACAAGTGTAACAAGAATCATCCCAGCAAAAATATTATTTGTTTTTGTTCCGACCATTTTAATAATTGTTAGAGCAATCCTTTTTTCAAGCCCTGTATGCAAAATACAAGCCGCCATAAATAGACCTGCAGCAACTAGGACCCAACCAGTATTAATAAACCCACTTAAAGCCATCGGAATAGCCTTGCCTGTCCCAAGCAAAGCACCCTCAGTACCCTTTACAGGTGCAAATCCCAAAAATACAATAAGAAAACCAATAATCGCAATAGCACTCACTGGATAAGATACAGCTTCTGACACCCACATAATAACTGCAAATAACAGAACTGCCAGTACTCGCTGGCCTGCCGTGGACAGCCCTTCAATTGGCGGAGCAAACGCCAAACCCAACATAACAACTAAACCAATAACTATCCAAAGAATTTTCCCTGGTGCAGGTGCTTTCTTATCTGCCATAATAAACCCTCCTACAAATATAAGCAAATCAATCAAGCCTACTATTTTCTAAGTTTATTGACTCACTTTATGATTTAAAAATTACTACACATATCGTCTAATTTAACCATAATTTTTCTTTAAGAATCTGATTAATAATTTAGACAAAGTAAACCGATAAAAGTGGATCATTGATGGAGCAAGCGCCAAATTACATGTTAGAGTTAAGACCCGAAGCAACAGCTACGATTCCAGGGGACGGAGCAACTGCTTCGTAACCTGATACCGGAGCAGTTGCTGCAGCAATAACTGCAGAACAACTTTTCATTGCTGCGCCTCCATCAAAAAGCCTTTCGCTTACAAAGATGGAGCAGTTCTTCATTATGCATCCTCCCTTTTCCTACTACTCACTTCTTACGTCTTTAGCTCTTGAAAAAGCCGACTACCCCTGGCAGTCGGCTGATCGTAATTATAACATTCCAACCCATTGCCAGTAAGTAAATACAAACACGAAGAAAATAATTAGTCCCACAATCGTCGTTGGGATACCTATCCGAATCATATCTTTCGTTTCAAAAGTATCGGTAGCATAAGCAATCATAGCCTGCGGTGAATTTACCGGCAAAAAGAAAGCATAGTACACAGCATAGGTTGACAGCATTGTCATACCAACCATCGGCAAACTCGGATTATTGAGACTGAGTAAGAAACCAACAACAGTTGGCACAACCGCCGCAGTTGCTGCCGTAATGCTGGCAAAAGCCAACCGCAAAATCAGAATGCAGGCAGTAATAACAATAATCATCAGCGACAACGGCATATTACCGACACCGAGAGCGCCTAATGAAACTTTTGCTAGCCACACAGCTGCGCCCGAAGAAAGCAACATTTCACCTAACGAAATACCAGCGCCAAACAGCAGGATGGTACCCCAGTCGACCTTATTTACAACATCTTTGAAAGTTGCAATACCAGTATACGGAGCTAACATGAACAGTACTGAGAAAATAGCAACCGTATTTGCATCAACATGATGAAAGGACTCCGTAGCCCAGCCTAAAATCGTAAAAACAAAAATAACGGAGATTTTTTTCTCTTTGTCACTCATTGAACCAAGGTCATGTAATGCCTTAGACAAAGCCGCCTTACCACCAGGAACTTCATCAAACTCGAATTTATTCACGCGTGTAATGATAAAATAGAAAGCGAGAGAAAAAACGAGGCAGAATGGTTCAGAATATAAAAACCATTGTCCCCAGGAAATCGTTGTCTTCAGGGAATTAGCAACAAAAGCTGCGGCAACCGGATTCGGTGCTCCCCCTGATAATACACCAATCCCAGATATCGAGGTAATAATCGCGACACAAATAAGTAGTTGACGGGCAAATACACTTCTCTTGTCAACATTAAAAGCCGCAATTAATCCCATAGCAATTGGTGTTAACGTTGCAGAGCGGGCAGTAATTGAGGGAATTAGAAAGGTAAGAACAAGAGTTACCATAATCATACCGGCAAAAATATTATTGGTCTTGGTACCGACCATATTAATAATGGTAAGAGCAATTCGCTTTTCAAGACCAGTATGGAGAATACAAGCTGCCATGAAGAGTCCGGCTGCAACAAGAACCCAGCCAGAATTGATAAATCCACTCAGGGCCAGCGGAATTGCTTTCCCTGTTCCAAGCAGCGCTCCTTCATTACCCTTGACTGGTGCAAATCCTACAAACATAATCAAAAATCCAATAATCGCAATCGCGCTCACCGGATAAGATACCGCTTCCGATACCCACATGATGACGGCAAACAATAATACAGCTAATACTCGCTGACCCGCCGTAGACAGACCCGGAATTGCCGGAGCGAACGCCAAACCAAGCATAATAACCAAACCAATAATTATCCAAAGAATTTTTCCTGGTGCGGATGATTTTTTATCTGCCAAAATGAAACCCTCCTTAATAAAATGGGATTTAATTAGCTATCGTACGATAATTTACTTCACATCTCGCATCACTCAATTATGGACTTACAACATCATTCACTCTCTACCGATATTAATTTAGCAACCATTAAACACATAAACACAAATATTATTTAAATTATTACGAATTCAAATAATCTGATTACTTCATTTAGTAACTCGCAAACCATTCTTCCCTTACGTTATGCAATACCAGTGATACTATACCAAGCAATAAAGACAAATGCCACCAATACTTTGAAAACAGTCAGAGCCGCAATATCGGCATAGGACTCGCGGTAAGTAAGACCACAAACACCCACTAAAGTCAGTAAAGCACCATTATGAGGCAAAGTATCTAATCCAGCTGACGCTAAACATACAATACGATGTAAAATGTCAGGCGACATGCCAATTTGTGCTGCCCAATTGGCCCATTCATTACCTAACATTCCCAAAGCAATGGTCATACCACCAGAAGCAGAACCAGACAAAACAATCATAACATTTGTGGTAATGACTTCCGAAAAGAGCGGACCGGAACCAATATGCAAGTTAAGCAGGGAATCCTTGATGATTTGGAAACTAGCCAGACTCGTAATAACACTACCAAAAGCAACAACAGAAGCGGTATTCATTACCGCTGCTAATGAAGACATAGCACCAGCATTCAATTGTTTAACAAAGCCTTGTATTTTAAGCCGTTTGCGACCAAAAATCAAAGCAGCAACAGAACCAAAGCCCAATGCAATTTCTAAGGACCAAATGGCTTGCGCCTTTTCGACAGAAGGACTTAGCAAACTCAATTTTAAATGTTTTAAAGGCTCTAACAAACTTGTTTGCCAATGATAGGCCCAGGCCCATTGAAAAGGATTGCTTAAAAACAAATTCAATCCTAAAACAACGAGAAAGGGTATAATGGAAACCTTCCATGAAGGCAACGACGATACATCAATAGGATCTGGCTCATTAAGCGTATAGTCACCATAACCTTCACCCTGAGCTTTTAACTTTTTATAACGATAAGTTAACCAGCCCCAGGCAATCACAAAATAAACTACTGCACTTAAAATACTTGTAACAGGTGCTGCCCACGTTGATGTACCAAAGAAAGCTGCCGGAATAATGTTTTGAATCTGGGGAGTACCAGGCAAAGCAACCATGGCGTAAGTAAAAATTCCCATCCAAAGAGCCGCCGGCATCAAACGTTTTGGAACACCTGCACCGCGGAATAACACAGCAGCAACGGGATACATGACAAAGACACCAACAAAAACATTAATACCACCATATGTCATGATACCTCCGCCAATCAAAACAGCTAAGATGGCCCGCTCTTTACCAAGTTTATTGGCCACAAGACTGGCAAGTGATGCAACCATACCACTTTGTTCCATGAGTCTGGCAAAAACTGCACCAAGTAAAAAAATCGGGTAATACAATTTGATAAATTCAGCAGCTTTTGTCATAAACAACTCACCATAAACAGGCATTGTCGACATATCACTCACAGCTGCTGCAAACATAGCAAGTAGTGGAGCAATTAAAATAACCGAGAAACCACGATAGGCAAGTGTAATTAACAAAATAAGACTTAATGCAATCATCAAGAGTTCCATTAATAATCACCATATTCGAGAAAAACCTATTCAGTTTTTCGTATTTTTAATAGTCACAACCTTTCTGTTTTGCAGAAAGAAAGCTATTCCCTCTCCTGCTCTGTTTTCATGATTCAAATTTATTCAGAATGGATCAAGCATTATACAAATTGATGGGCACAAACGAATTGCCTACAATTCAAACAAGGCTCAACAGTCTTTATTCAGACACATCTCCAGAAAAAAGCTTACACGATATAGTGGTCTTAACTGACTAACAGCATTTTAAAGATCAGTGAATCAGGGCAATATTCTGACACTTTGATGTAATCTACATGATGGATGATCGATACTGCATAAATGTTGAAAGATAAGGTACAAGCAGCTAAAACCCTTTGCTTATCTTTATAAATTGCCAGAAAGCCCATAACAAGGCTTTCTGGCTGGAAATCACAAATTAACCAATGACTACAAGTACAGTACCTGCCTGAACAGGATCGCCTGCTTTAACAAGAATTTCTTTGACAGCGCCATCGGCATTAGCCAAAACTGGATTATGCATTTTCATGGCTTCCATGACAAGTAATTCCTGACCATTTTTTACACTATCACCCACACTCACTTTTAGCGAAATGATTTTGCCAGGCATAGGAGCGGCAACTTTGGTACCAGGACCACCAGTAGCTGGAGCTGCCTTTGGAGCTGGTGCTGCTGCTGGTGCCGCCGGAGCTGCCTTTGGAGCTGGTGCAGGTGCTGCGGTTGTGTGAGCAGCAGCTTTAGGAGCTGCAGTACCACCTTTTTCTTCAACAGCCACTTCATAAGTTTTTCCGTTAACAGTAATAGAGTAGTTTTTCATTGTACATCCTCCTCAATATGTTTGAAACAAATTTGCTAAGTATTAACCTCTTACATTTGATTTGTAAATAAACCCATAACTTCTTGACGACCTGTCATAGTCCAACTTTTTCCGCCATTACGAATGCTAAGAATTTGAACACTCGTAGATCCTGAAATAGCTGCAATAGCGGCACTAATCACAGCAATCAATTCGTCATCGTCTTGAGTTGCCGTATGAGCAACAGGCTGTGGCACACTAACAGAACTGGTTTGAACAGCTGCTTGTGCCTCTCTCGGCTTATTTTTTTCTTCTTTTGCATCTTTTGCTTCTTGAGCAACTTTGGCTACGTAGCACAAGATAATAACTGCAATTAAAAATACAATAAACCACATCATCATGAGTTATTCCCCCTTTCAAAATATCATAATGATTCTTTCAGTACTTTACTCTTTGCTACTTGGATTCTGTACAGTCTGGCTGCCGTTTACTATTTGATTACGCGACTGCTCCTCGTCAAACTTTCTGCGCGCCTTGCGAGTCGTATAAAAATAGTATCCCAATGTAACAATTAAGCCTGAGATAAAGGCGGTCATATTCAATGCAATCACCTCCATCAAGTACCGGTTTTAAAAATTCATGGAAAAGTTGGTGACATATGACCGTACGCCTCAAGATAACACTTAGCAAGGTCTGTATTAACTTCAACAACTTCTTCATTAAATCCTTTTAAGTCAGCTGGAACTTCCGTTAACTTCGCCACCTCCGCAGCTGTGGTAATAATGGCCCCATGAGGTACAAATTTGCCATCTGGAATAGTAACCCCAATCACCTTTGCTCCATGACCAATAAAACAGTCATTACCAATTTGCGACGAATGAACAACAGCTGTAAACCCAATAAAAGTATTTTCACCAACAGATGCAGGTCCATGAATAATTGATGCGTGAGCACAAGAAGAATTGGCTCCGATAAAAATGGAATAAGCCTCTCCGTCTATTTCTACCCGCTTATCTTTTAATCCATGCATAATCACATTATCTTGCACATTGGCATTATGACATACATGGATCTCGCCGCCTTCATCAGCACGTAAACTTGCTCCAGGACTAACAAGAACATAATCCTTTATGACCACTTTTCCAATCAACGTTGCAGTAGTCGAAATAAACGATTTTTCTGATACTTCAGGAGCATCGGCTCCCGCAAACCAAGGGGTTCTAATCGACTTTCCAATCATGATAGTCTCTCCAATCCAACTGGTTTCAGCATATGAAAGAATCTTTTGTACACTATCGCAAGTAGAAGGTAGCTTATACTACAAGGCCACACTCGCCCTGTAGTACAAGCAATTAAATGCACTTTAAATGACTATTTTACACCAATCAGTGCCAGCATAATACCACCGGAAATGGCTGTACCAAATACACCAGCAAGATTCGGTCCCATTGCATGCATAATCAGGAAGTTGTAAGGATTTTCTTTGAGTGCCACAACATGGGCAACACGGGCGGCGATTGGAACGGAAGCGATACCTGCGGAACCCACCAGCGGATTAACCTTGCCGCCACTCGCCCAGCACAGAACACGTCCGCCAATAATACCGGAAAAGGTACCAAAACCAAAAGCAATCAAACCAAGTACGATAATTTCCAGCGTCTTAACCGTCAGGAAGGTATCGGCATTCATCGTTGAACCAATAGCAACAGTCAAAGTAATGACGATAATGTTCATCAAGTCATTGGCTGCCGTTGTAGCCAGACGGTCAACAACGCCGCATTCACGGAACAGATTGCCCAGCATCAGCATGGTAATAAGCGGTGCTACACCAGGAAGAAGTAAGTCCACAATTACTGCAATAACCATCGGGAAAACAATTTTCTCTAAGCGACTCACAGGACGAACCTGTTCCATAATAATTTGACGTTCTTTCTTCGTTGTAAAAGCTTTCATAATCGGTGGTTGAATTAGAGGCATAAGTGCCATATACGAATAAGCAGCAACAGAAATCTGCGGCAGCAAATGCGGAGCAAGCTTCATGGTAACAAAGATAGCCATTGGGCCGTCTGCGCCGCCGATAATGCCGATTGCACCGGCTTCACCGAGTGTAAAGCCAAGCATTTTGGCGCCAATTAAAGCAACAAAGATCCCTAAATGAGCTGCAGCACCTAAAATAACCAAGCTCGGATTGGAAATCATCGGACCAAAGTCCGTCATGGCTCCAACACCAAGGAAAATGAGCGGTGGGAGAATAACGAGGGCTACGCCTTGATAGGCATACCAGAACAATCCACCAGGATCAGCCAGACCAGCACCAGGAGCATTGGAAACGATACAAGCAAACCCGATACCAACTAACAGTAAGGGTTCATATTTTTTAACTATTGCTAAATAAATCATGACTGCACCAACAGCCATCATAATCACGTTGCCGTACCACAAATGCACGACACCTGTTTGATTAAGCATATCCACTAATAATGAGCCTATTTCTTCAAACATGTAGCTACATACCTCCTATATTTCTAGAAATTTTAGTGACCGCCTTTTAGCTTGTCCTCATCAACTGCGCCTAATTTGTTCAAGAGCGGAAAAGCGTAAAGCACAAGTCCGATACCCCAAATAATAACAAAGCTGAGAATGAAATCGATGACGCTAAGCAAAATCGATCCTTCTACTGTATCAGGTATTATCATATAGTATTCCCCTTTCTATTCAAAATAATGGTATACAGTATATTATATAACAACGAGCTTGGCTCTGGCAAACATAAGTTGTCTCGTCAAGCTCGCTATTATCAGGAAATGGATAGCTGGTTTTTATAAAGGAATATTGCCATGCTTTTTGGCAGGACGAGATTCTCTCTTTGTTGCCAGCATATTTAAGGCATTAACAACCTGTGGCCGCGTTTGGCTAGGTTCGATAACAATATCCACAAAACCACGTTCTGCTGCTTTATAAGGGTTGGCAAAGTCTTTAATATATTCTGCAGTCTCTTCTTTAATATTATCATGACCGCGGAAAATAATATTTGCAGCGCCAGCAGGTCCCATAACGGCGATTTCAGCTGAAGGCCAAGCAAATACTTGGTCAGCACCCAGATCTTTCGAGCACATGGCAAGATAAGAACCACCGTAAGCTTTACGTGTAATTACGGTAATTTTAGGTACTGTTGCTTCGGAATAAGCATAAAGCATTTTCGCACCATGACGAATAACTCCGCCGTATTCTTGCTGCGTACCAGGTAAGAAGCCAGGAACATCTACGAGCGTTAACAGAGGGATGTTATAAGCATCGCAAGTCCGAACGAAACGGGCTGCTTTATCAGACGCATTAATGTCCAAGCAACCGGCCATTACTGCTGGTTGATTAGCAATAATACCAACACTTTGTCCATCAATCCGGGCAAAACAGGTAATCATATTTTTACCAAAATACGATGCAACATCAAAGTATTCGCCATTATCGACGATAGACTTAATCACATCATACATGTCATACGGTTGATTTGGATTATCAGGCATTAAAGTGTTTAGCCCTTCATCCGTACGTGCCGCATCATCACCCGTATCAACAATGGGAGCATCTTCCAGGTTGTTGCTAGGAAGGAAACTTAAGAGGTAACGAACCTGCTTCAGCGCATCTTCATCATTTTCGGCAGCAAACTGGGATACACCAGAGGTCTGGTTATGAGTGATGGCTCCGCCCAAAGCTTCAGCTGTCACTTCTTCCGCTGTAACTGATTTAATAACCGCCGGACCGGTAAGGAACATTTGGCTGGTGTTTTTCACCATAAAGATAAAGTCAGTTAACGCTGGAGAGTAAACAGCGCCACCTGCGCTTGGTCCCATAATAACAGAGATCTGCGGAATGACACCAGATGCCATGGTATTATTAAAGAAAATTTTTCCATAGCCTGATAAGGCATCAACAGCTTCTTGAATTCTCGCTCCGCCGGAATCAGCCAAACCAACAATCGGCGCACCCATTTTTAACGCCATTTGCTGAACCTTGGCAATTTTAGCTGCATGCATTTCACCAAGTGCACCGCCTATAACCGTAAAGTCCTGGGCATATACATAAATAAGCCGCCCATCAACAGTACCATAACCGGTTGTAACACCTTCACCTGGTGACTCTTTTTTCTCCATACCAAAATTTGTGCAGCGATGCGTAACAAATTGATCTAATTCAACAAAAGAACCTGGATCAAGCAATAAATCAATTCTTTCACGCGAAGTCAATTTTCCCTTCGCATGTTGCTTGTCTATTGCTTTCTGGCCGCCACCTGCGATTACTTTTTCGCGACGTTCTTTAAGATCTTGCAGTTTTTCTTGAACAGTAGCCATATGACACCTCCATTATAATTGCTATCTTGTAAAACTTATTTGCGCTGAGATAATTCTAACAAGATACCACCTGTTGCTTTTGGATGTACAAAAGCAATACTTGCTCCACCTGCACCATAACGAGGTTTTTCATCAATGAGACGAACACCTTTTTCCTTAAGATCAGCAAGAGTTGCTTCGATATTGTCAACACGCAGTGCAAGATGTTGAATGCCTTGTCCATTTTTCTCAATAAATTTAGCAATCGGACCATCTGGTGAAGTTGATTCAAGTAATTCAAGTTCGCTGTCTCCGCAAGGAATAAAGCATACTTTTACTTTTTGCTGTTCAACGACTTCTTCGCCCATAGCCTTAATACCGAGCATTTCCGTATAGAATTTTTTAGCTTCGGCTAAGTCTTTTACAGCAATACCAATATGGTCTACTTTTAACACGTCAAACATGTACATTTCCCCCTTTTATTTTGCTACCGATTTATTTTAAAACACTGGTAATAATTTCACTAACAACTGTATAAGGATCTTTTTCTCTTTTCTCAACATGAGACAAAATTTCTTCGAATTCTTTGCCTGCTATAATTTTTTTCGACACATAACGCCCAATGTCATCATGAATCATGGTAACTAGTTCATCTTTCGTGCGTTTTTTACGACGCGCCGCAAGTTGTCCCGACTCTACCAAATAGTGATAATGGTCATCTAATACAGCAATAAGTTCCGTAATGCCCGTATTTTCTTGGGCAACTGTCCGCTTTACAGGGGGACGCCACTCACCCTTGTCCTGATCCAATTCAAGCATCATTTCAAGTTCAATATTGAGTCGTTCAACACCTTCACGGTCCGCTTTATTAATGACAAAAGCATCACCAATTTCAAGAATCCCCGCTTTAATCGCTTGAATATCATCGCCCAATCCCGGAACAAGGATTACACAAGTGGTGTCAGCCATCTTGACAATATCAATTTCCGATTGGCCTACACCCACTGTTTCAACAAAAATAATATCTTTACCAAAAGCATCCATAATCTTGACAGCTTCCGCTGTTTTGCGTGATAAACCGCCTAGACTTCCCCGTGTTCCCATACTGCGAATAAATACCCCCTCATCTGTCGTGAGGTCATTCATTCGAATACGATCACCCAAGATAGCGCCACCAGTAAAGGGACTTGTGGGATCAATCGCAATAATTCCCACTGTTTTACCTTGCCTGCGATATTCTTTGACAAGTTTATCTGTCAACGTACTTTTTCCAGCACCAGGAGGACCTGTGATACCAATAACCTGTGCTTTTCCTGTATGGCTGTAGATTTTTTTCATAATCTCTACGGCATCGTCATATTCATTTTCGACAGCTGTAATCGCTCTGGATAATGCCAGGCGCGATCCTGCCAATAATTCAGTTGCTATGTCCACTATATGCACCACCTTATGGA
Organism: Pelorhabdus rhamnosifermentans; assembly: GCF_018835585.1. NCBI lineage: Bacteria > Bacillati > Bacillota > Negativicutes > Selenomonadales > Sporomusaceae > Pelorhabdus > Pelorhabdus rhamnosifermentans. The sequence goes on along the minus strand of NZ_JAHGVE010000002.1, from coordinate 211,856 downwards.
TTCCTGCTGCTTCTTCATCAGAGAAGCAGCAGAACCTCCACAAAATTATTGGCGTCCTTGCAGTGAATTTATTTTACGTTAGCCGTAATAAATTCTACAATTTTCGCAGTTGTTGTACCTGGTGTAAAGACTTCAGCTACACCAGCTTCTTTTAAACCTGGAATATCCGAATCAGGAATTACGCCGCCGCCGATAACAAGAACGTCAGACATTCCTTTACCTTTTAATAAACCGATAACTTTGGGGAATAAATGATTATGTGCGCCTGAAAGCAAGCTCAATGCAACGACATTTACGTCCTCTTGCAATGCTGCTTCAGCAATTTGTTCAGGCGTTTGACGAAGACCTGTGTAAATAACCTCAAAGCCGGCGTCGCGAAGAGCGCGGGCTACAACTTTAGCACCACGATCATGACCATCAAGACCAGGTTTAGCTACTAATACTCTTATACGTTTTTCCATCGTTGTCCCTCCTACCCTTCTTACAAGTTTACATGCGATTCATATTCGCCGAATACTTTACGCATTACACCACAAATTTCGCCAAGCGTTGCATAAGTATGAACTGCAGCAATAATAAGCGGCATCAAATTAACATGTTCATCTTTGCAGCCTGCTTCAAGAGCAGCGAGACTCTCTTGAACAGCTTTATTATCACGTTTTGCTCTCAAATCAGCCAATTTTTTCTTCTGAAGTTCGCCAACGGAAGCATCTACACGCAGCAGACCTTCAACAGGCTTTTCTTCCACTTGGAATTTGTTTACGCCGACAATAATGCGGTTGTTTTTCTCAACATCCATTTGCCATTTGTAAGCACTATCCTGAATTTCTCTCTGAATATAGCCTTTTTCAATAGCAACAACAGCGCCGCCCATTTCATCAATTTTCTTGATGTATTCCATGGCTTCGGCTTCAATTTTATTTGTAAGTGATTCCACATAGTAAGAACCGCCAAGTGGATCAATTGTATCAGCAATACCGCTTTCATAAGCTACAATTTGCTGCGTACGAAGAGCTACCTGAACAGATTCTTCTGTTGGCAAAGCCAATGCTTCGTCTTTGGAATTCGTATGAAGTGATTGCGTACCACCCATAACAGCTGCAGCTGTCTGTAGAGCAACACGAACGATATTATTCATCGGTTGTTGTGCTGTCAGCATAGAACCTGCTGTTTGCGTATGGAAACGGAGCATCATGGATTTTGCTTTTTGCGCTTTGAAACGATCTTTCATAATTTTTGCCCAAATGCGGCGAGACGCACGATATTTAGCCACTTCTTCAAAGAAGTTATTATGTGCATTCCAGAAGAAGGAAAGACGTCCGGCAAAAGCATCAACATCAAGGCCAGCCTTTAAAGCGGCTTCAACATAGGCAATACCATCTGCAATCGTAAAAGCGATTTCTTGTGCAGCCGTTGAACCCGCCTCGCGAATATGATAACCAGAGATTGAAATAGTATTCCACGAAGGTACATTTTTCGAACAATATTCAAATACGTTCGTGATTAAGCGCATAGAAGGTTTTGGCGGGAAAATGTAAGTTCCGCGAGCAGCATACTCTTTCAAAATATCATTTTGAATCGTACCCTTTAATTTATCAGCAGACACACCCTGTTTTTCACCTACTGCAATATACATAGCAAGTAAAACAGATGCTGGCGCATTGATTGTCATGGAAGTAGATACTTTACCAAGATCAATCTGATCAAACAGAATTTCCATATCAGCTAGGGAGTCGATTGCAACACCCACCTTACCTACTTCACCTGTAGCAACTTCGTCATCAGAATCATAACCGATTTGAGTTGGAAGGTCAAATGCGCAGGAAAGACCGGTTGCACCAGACTCGATTAAATAGCGATAACGTTTGTTTGATTCTTCAGCTGTAGCAAAACCAGCATACATACGCATCGTCCAGAAACGACCGCGGTACATGGTCGGCTGTACCCCGCGAGTATAGGGATATTCCGAAGGAAATCCAAGTTCTTTTTCATAGTCAAAGCCCTCAATATCAAGTGGAGTGCACAGACGTTCTGCCATGAGGTTTTTGCGTTCTGGGAATTTTGCTATCGCTTTATCAACTTTTGCTTGATAAGCGGCAAGCTTTTCTTTCAAAGTGTCATTAGACATGTTCCAAATCCTCCTTTTCTTTACTTTATTTCTTCATAGTGCCAGTTTCAAGGAACCGGCTATGCCAAGAAAGGGCTTCACTCAAAATATGAGGCGACTGAGCAAATTTTGTCGCTTTTTCAGCTCTTTCTAGGTAATCGAGAAGCATCGGTTTGTAATCAGGATGAGCACAATTATTAATAATAACGCGTGCCCTTTCTTTTGGTGACAAACCACGAACATCTGCTACACCACGTTCAGTAACAAACAGGTCAACATCATGTTCCGTGTGATCAATATGTGAACACATAGGTACAATAGAAGAAATCGCACCATTTTTAGCCACAGAACTGCTGAAGAAAATTGTCAGATAACCATTACGAGCATAATCGCCTGATCCGCCAATACCATTCATCAGTTTTGAGCCCATAATATGTGTGGAATTAACATGCCCATAAATATCAAATTCAATTGCCGTATTCATAGCAATAACACCTAAGCGGCGAGCAATTTCCGGATTATTGGAAATTTCAGTAGGTCTCAATATAATTTTGTCGCGATATTTACCAATATTATCGAAGAAACGTTTTTGTCCATCAGGCGAAAGTGTTAAAGAAGTACCTGAAGCAAAATCAAGTTTATTGGCATCAAATAAATCAAGCATACCGTCTTGAATAACTTCTGTATACACTGAAAGGTGTTCAAAAGGCGAATTCACCAAACCGGAAATAACGGCATTTGCTACAGAACCGACACCAGATTGGAGCGGCAGTAAGTTTTTCGGCATACGTCCCTGTTTAATTTCCTCATTCAAAAACTCAATCAAATGAGCACTCATAGCTCTCGCATCATCATCAATCGCACCTAACGGGCGTGCTGTATCTGGTTTATCACAAGGAACGATACAAGTAATCTTATCCAGTCCGCAAGGAATATAAGCCGTACCAATCCGATCGTTCGGTTTTTCAATTGGAATAGCTTTACGATAAGGTGGATCAAGCGGAATATAGCAATCATGCATACCTTCTAATTCGAGTGACTGAGCTGTATTCACTTCAACAATAACCATGTCAGCGTCTTTTACAAAAGATGCTGAATTACCCATGGAAGTTGTCGGAATAATGTTTCCTTCTTCCGTAATGCCTAAAGCTTCAACAATCGCTATATCGACTTTCCCTTTAAAGAAACCATACCGAACCATTTGAGCCATATGACTCAAATGCTGATCGATGTAATTTATTTTACCAGCATTAATGCTTTTTCTTAAGTCACCACTAGTTTGATATGGCATGCGTCTAGCTATGCCATCAACATTAGCTAATGCGCCATCAAGTTCTGGACCAACAGAAGCGCCTGTCCACAAATTAATCTGAAAATGTTCCTTCTTGATCCGCTCAGCAAGCGCCAGCGGCACAGCTTTTGGATAACCAGCCGGAGTAAATCCACTTGTACCAATATTCATGCCAGGCTTAATGAGAGCAGCGGCTTCTTCAGCACTTACAATCTTAGAATAAAGCTTCGGATTATGAATGCGACCCTTAATATCAATCATTCTTGTTCCCCCTTATTTAAATTGTCTTACTTATAGTATTTTGAATTGTTACAAAAACAATTCAAAATAAAACCCGCGATTTAGCCTAATATTCTGTTTGCTTTATAAGTATACAGACAAACAAAAAAACGCCAAGAAATGTTTTGACAATAATTATCAAAACAAACCTTGGCGCAACTTACTCTTTTGTAACGCCGGTAGGGCAATACAACATAAGTTACTTCAGTTTGTAAGTATTACTTTCAGCATGACCGCAATCATACCGTCCGTAATTATGTAGTTATTTTTATAACAAACTACAACATACATGTTACTCTATTTTGTTATATAAGTATACTTCGCTGCCCTAATACAATCTCCTGCACATTTTTTAAAAAAAATTTTTTAGAATTTTTTATTGAATAGTAAATTATTCGTTTATTTGGAGTCAGGAAATGCTCTTGTTAAATGATAAGATAAACTGCTAAGCCCTACAGATAAATCTTCTGAAGCAAGCAATATATGACGAGGAACCTTAATTTTTACAGGTGCAAAATTCCAAATTCCTTTAATATTGGCTGCAACTAACTGATCCGCCACATCTTGAGCCTGTTCAGCCGGAACAGTAATGATAGCAATATGAATATTGTGTTCCGCAATAATTTCGGGCATTTTCCGGATATGACTTACTTCAATTCCCTTAATATTGAGACCAATTTTGCTTAAATCCACATCAAAAATCGCCTTCATATTAAAACCAAGTGAACTAAAGTTCGGATAATTCGCTAAAGCCCAGCCGAGATGACCAAGCCCGACAATAGACATGTTCCAACTGCGGTGTAATCCTAATATTTCACTGATATTACCAATCAGCTCACGTACATAATAACCAACGCCTTTCTTCCCAAACTGGCCGAACGATGCCAGATCTTTACGAATTTGTTCAGGCGTCACCCCAATACGTTTACCAAGTTCTTCTGAAGAAATAATTTCAATTCCTTCCTGCTGAATAAATTTTAAAGTACGAAAATAAAGAGGCAAACGATCAATCGTTGCTTTCGATATAATGACCTGATTTTTCAAACAAGCTCCTCCTTATTGAATGCAGTTGCAGGACATAATACTTAATTATTATTTTCACATAGTATAAGTATTTAGTCAAGTAAATAAAGATAAATTTACCAAACTTTCCATCTTATTGGAAATATTCTTTCTCATTTTAGTTTAATTCTTTTACTCGCCCTGAATGCCGCGGACTTAAACGCCACGCTTGAACAATCAAGGCATTGAGGAACCAAAACAGCATGGACATTTGAATATTAAACAAGGTATAATCCGTTAAACCACTCACAACAAGACCAAAAATAGCCGCAACTGCCCCCAGCATTAACCCCACAATATAAGGATTGCCGCTTTTTTTACACAATTTCAAGGCCAAATTCGCGTGTCCCCATAAAAAGAGCATAAAGACACAAAAAGCAGGAATGCCAATTTCGGCCGCAATATTTAAATACATATTATGAGCATGGAATATCTTCGTACCGTTTAAAATAAAGAAATCATAATTGGGATATACGAGATAATAAGCCCCCCAGCCAATACCAAATAAGGGATGATCCGAAATCATGGACCATGTGCTTTCCCATAAAGCTATGCGAAGTGTTGAAGACGTATCTGTCGGATTTGCAATAGATATCACACGCTCCAGCACACCGTTATGCGCCAAAAGTATAAGGAGTGGCACAATCAGCAGTAGCCAAAACATTTTTCGATTATGCCAAAAACCAAACGCGGCAAAAACAGCAAACAAACTAATCCAAGCCCCGCGTGAATAGGTAATAATCAGACAGGCTGAACACGAAACTACCAGGAACAATAAAGTGGTTTTCACCTTTTTATCTGGAGCATAAAATCCGAGTCCTCCTGCAATGGCGATCATGCTCACCAAAAAAGATGCCAACAAATTGGGGTTTTTTAATGTAGAAAAAACGCGAATTTTTAAATCCGGAAATTGAGCATCATCGACCCATTCCATAGCAGAAATATCAATTCCAAAAATATATTGATAATACCCGTAAAAATTCACAAGAAAAGTGGCACCTAATAAAGCCATAACCATGCGCTTGATTTGTCCTAAAGAATGAACGTTATGGACGACAAGATAATAAATAAGTACATAACGCCCCATTAAATGAGAATAGTTATAAAAGCTAAAACCTTTATCAGGCGACACCCATACAGAAGCAAAAGAAAGCAGCACAAATATACCAATCAGCTTATCGAAAGGGGATGATCTTAGAAGTACCTTCCGATAATACAACATTTTCGCCAGCCATAATGCTGTACCTAGCAGCAGAAAGAATGTTGTCCCATTCAACGACAGCGGCAAAAAAAAGGCTACTGCAATCATCGAGTATTCAATATAATGATCTATAGAACGGAAAACAGTCTGAATTTTGCTGGCTTTTTGCACGATTTCACCTTTTATCATTTCAAATTTAATCAAGTAACAAGGAAGATAGTCCCTACCTATTATAACGAAGTCATTCTCTATTGTCTAGCAACGCACTGACGTACTACGCCAATGAGATAAAGGGAACCTGTCACGCAGACAATGCCTTCCGCGCCTGCCAATTGACAGGCTAAACGAAAAGCCTCGGAGAAATCTTCAGCAACGTAAGCAGGCGCAGAAATAAGCTTTTGCTGTTCAATGGCAGTAACCAACTGGGCTGCTGGACAAGCCCGCTCAGACAGGGGCAACGTAACAATCACCTTATCACCAGAAGTAAGCAAGGTTGTCAACATTTCAGAAATGGCCTTGTCACGCAAGATGCCCAGTACAAAAACAATCGCCCGCCCTGGTAAATAGTCGTTCAGCGTCTGCCGAAGCACCTTGATACCTGCCGGATTATGAGCTCCATCAAAAATGACAGTCGGCTGTCCCCTACGCACTTCAAACCTACCTGGCCACTTTGTACTTTCCAAGCCTTGTCTCATGTTCTGCTTTGTTATACGCTCGTCCCGCTTTCCCAAACATGACACAGCCTGCCACGCGAGTGCTGCATTGACTGCTTGATGTTCTCCCATGAGTGGTAGCCGTACGCTAAGTTCATGCTTCAAATCCGTCAACTCTAATTGTTGACCTGTTAGATCATAACCACTAGTATGACTAAAAAAATCCTTGTCATAAACATTCAGCACACTACCTGCCTCTGCTGCTTTTTGACGAATTACCGCGAGAGCCGGCCCTTGAGCCGCCGTAATCACCGGCCTCCCCTGTTTAATAATTCCGGCCTTGTGGCAAGCAATTTCTTCAATCGTATTGCCGCAACGATCCATATGTTCAAGCGTCACATTCGTAATGACGGAAACTTCGGGAATAATCACATTCGTCGAATCAAGGAGTCCTCCCAACCCTACTTCAATAACAGCTACTTCCACATTCTTTTCAGCGAAAAAGTAAAAAGCCGCCGCCGTAACTACTTCAAATTCCGTAGGATGCTCAAACTCTTGTTCAATCATTTGTTGTACAAATTTGGCTGTGTAGTCAATAGCACGGGCAAAATCTTCAGGTGCTGCTTCTTCACCATTAATATTCATCCGCTCTGTATAACGTGTAAGATGAGGTGATGTATAAAGAGCCGTTGAAATGCCTGAAGCGGTGAGCATGGACGCAATCATGGCTGAAGTAGATCCCTTGCCATTCGTTCCTGTAACATGAATGGTCTTGTAAGAATTCTGGGGATTTCCCATCAATTTCAGAAGCTCTTTGATCCGCACTAAGCCCAGTTGACTGCCAAATGTCATTAAAGATTGCAAATACTTCAATGCTTCTTCATAGCTCATATGAATCACTTCCTAATTAAGAATTCAGCAGGGACAAGCCCTGCTGACAAGATTACAAAGTATCCAAATAGGCTAACCGCTCACGAACAGCCGCTCGTTGCTGCTCATAACCACTTAATTTTGTTTTTTCTTTCTCAATCACTTCACTTGGCGCCTTGGCTACAAAACCGGCATTGTTCAATTTTCCTTCAATGCGGGCCACTTCTTTATCAAGGGATGTCAATTCTTTCGTCAAGCGAGCCATTTCTTTGTCAATATCAATCAAGCCTTTCAGTGGAAGAAAGATTTCAATCCCACTTACCACAGCTGTCATGGCGTTTTCCGGTTTGGCCATATCATTACTAAGAAGTACAAGAGAATCAGCACCAGCCAGTGTAAAAAGATACCCTTGATTACGCTCAAAAACGGGCGTCAAAGCTTGATCAGCTAGTTTCAAAATCACCTGGCACTTCTTGCCTGGCGCTACATTTACTTCAGCACGCATATTACGAATGGCCTTTACAGTATCCATGACAGCTGCCATATGATTTTCAGCTTCTTCGTCAATTAATTGTTCTTGAGCCACAGGCCACTTGGCAATCATAATACTCTTGCCTTCATGAGGCAAGTTCTGCCAAATGGCTTCCGTAATAAACGGCATAAAAGGATGAAGCAATTCCATTGTTCCCCTCAGGACATGGCTTAATACATACTGTGCCGTCTTGCGGCTTGTTTCATCTTCCTTGCCATACAAACGATTCTTAGATAACTCAATATACCAGTCACAAAATTCATTCCAAATAAATTCATATAATAACCGAGCTGCTTCACCAAGTTCAAACTGCTCTAAATTTTTTGTTACCTCCTGAATAGTCTGATTGTAGCGACTCAAAATCCAGCGATCAGCCAAATGAACGTTTTCAGGTCGGAAGTCTTTATCAAAGCCTTCTAAATTCATGAGCATAAAACGCGATGCATTCCAAATTTTATTAGCAAAGTTACGGCTCGCTTCAACTCTTTCCCAATAAAAGCGCATATCATTGCCAGGTGTATTCCCTGTAATCAGCATAAAACGCAGCGTATCGGCACCATACTTTTCAATAACCTCTAAGGGATCAATGCCGTTCCCTAATGATTTACTCATCTTTCGGCCTTGACTGTCACGCACAAGTCCATGAATAAAAACATGTTTAAAAGGAATTTCCTGTTTAAATTCCAACCCCATCATAATCATACGGGCAACCCAGAAAAAGATAATATCATAGCCTGTCACAAGAACACTTGTGGGATAAAACTGCTTCACTTCAGCTGTATCAGCAGGCCAGCCCATGGTTGAAAAAGGCCATAAAGCCGAACTAAACCAGGTATCAAGCACATCTGGGTCTTGCATAACTTTGCCCCCGCAATGAGGACAAGCCGTCACATCTTGTCTGGAAACGATCGTTTTGCCACATGACTCGCAATACCAAGCCGGAATACGATGCCCCCACCAAATCTGCCGGGAAATACACCAGTCGCGAATATTCTCCAGCCAATTGCTGTAAATTTTCGTAAATCGCTGGGGCACGAACTGAATTTTACCACTTGTCACCGCTTCAATGGCAGGTTTGGCTAGTGGTTCCATTTTAACAAACCATTGCTTTGAAACGAGTGGTTCAACAACGGTATGACAGCGTTGGCAATGTCCAACAGCATGACTGTGATCCTCAATTTTTACGAGCTGGCCTTGTTCTTCTAAATCATGCACAAGCGCTTTGCGGCACACAAACCGATCCATTCCGGCATATTTCCCCGTTTCTTTAGCCATCGTGCCATCGGAATTAATGACAATATACTCGGGCAAACGATGACGAAGCCCCATGTCAAAGTCATTGGGGTCATGAGCCGGCGTAATTTTTACAGCGCCTGTCCCAAAGGAAGGATCAACATATTCATCAGCAATCACTGGAATGTGTCGGTGAACTATCGGCAATACTAAATTTTTACCAATTAAATGCTGATAGCGTTTGTCGTCTGGATGAACAGCGACAGCACTATCGCCAAGCAGCGTCTCAGGACGCGTCGTAGCAATTGTCAAGCCAGGTGTTCCATCTTCACAGTCATAACGAACATAAAATAAATGACCGGCCTGATCTTCATGCTCGACTTCAATATCACTTAATGCTGTATTACAGCGCGGACACCAATTGGTAATACGATGTCCCTGATAAATAAGGCCTTTCTCATAAAGAGTGACAAAGACCTCTCGGACAGCCTTTGAACAACCTTCATCCATCGTAAATCGTTCGCGTTCCCAATCGCAAGAAGCCCCCATACTATGCAATTGATTAATAATGTTACTGCCAAACTTTTCTTTCCATTCCCATACGCGATCAATAAAAGCGTCACGCCCTAAATCGTAGCGACTTTTACCTTCTTCCTTGGTAAGTACTTCTTCCACCTTGATTTGCGTGGCAATACCCGCGTGATCCGTGCCAGGCATCCACAAAGTATTGTAACCTTGCATACGCCGAAACCGAATAAGGATATCCTGCAAGGTATTGTCTAAAGCATGGCCCATATGAAGTTTCCCTGTTACATTGGGCGGTGGAATAACCATACTAAAGGGCTGTTTATCAGGTTCTACTTCAGCATGAAAAAAGTGATTGTCTTGCCAATATTTATACCATTTTTTTTCAAATGCTGCGGGATCATATACCGTCGATAGTGCTTCTTTCTCACTCAATTTATGTTCCTCCTCCAATAAAATAAGAAAAACTGCTGATTACTTTCTTATAATAAAAACAACAAACCCTTTCATCCTAAAAAGGACGAAAGGGTCTTCTTTCGTGGTACCACCTTAATTTTCAGCGGTCTTCGCTGAACACTTCGCTTGTTATAACGGAACAAAACCGGTCGCACCTACTTTTTTCAACACGACAACTCCTGGATGACTTTCAGTACCATCAAAGTTGAGAGATCTTTCAGCCTTAAGAATCTCTTTTCTGTGCACTTAAATGAACTTACTCTTCCAATCACTGCAGTTACTTTATCTAGTTATTAGTTTCATTAACATATTACTCACTTTGTCATGCCTTGTCAAGCTCAGGCACTCTGTCTTACTGACGTTTTTCCTGTAGATACTTGTCTATGGCCACAGCAGCTTTCTTTCCTGCTCCCATGGCCAATATAACAGTTGCTGCGCCTGTCACAATATCACCACCAGCAAAAATACCCAGTCGTGAAGTCTGGCCTGTCTCTTCATCAGCGATAATATTACCGCGTTTATTCGTATCTAATCCCTTTGTTGTCGATTGTATCAACGGATTCGGCCCTTGACCAATCGCCATAATCACTACATCTACATCAAGAGTAAACTCCGATCCGGCTATTTCTACAGGACGACGCCTACCACTCGCATCAGGCTCGCCAAGCTCCATCTTCATGCACCTAAGCCCCGTAACCCAGCTGTCCTTTCCAACAACCTCAAGCGGATTCGTTAGCAGTCTAAACTGCACGCCTTCCTCTTTAGCATGATGTACTTCTTCTAAACGAGCCGGCATTTCTGTTTCGGATCGCCGATAGACAATATAAGATTCTTCCGCTCCCAGACGAAGTGCCGTTCGAGCAGCATCCATCGCCACATTGCCACCGCCAACAACAGCAACCTTATGGCCCACTTTAATGGGTGTCGCTGCTTTCGGAAATTGATAGGCCTTCATTAAATTACAACGCGTTAAAAACTCATTGGCCGAATATACACCATTTAGATTTTCACCCGGAATTTGTAAAAAGTGCGGTAAACCAGCGCCTGTCCCAATAAAGACAGCCTCAAAACCTTCCTCATCAAGTAACTCATCAATCGTATAGGTCCGGCCAATAATGGCATTCACTTCAATAACTACACCCAATTTTTTTAGATTGCTAATTTCCTGCTGCACAATGGCTTTGGGCAACCGAAATTCTGGGATGCCATACATGAGAACTCCACCTGGCGCATGCAAAGCTTCAAATATCGTCACAGCATAGCCTAGTTTAGCCAAATCGCCTGCTGCCGTAAGACCTGCCGGGCCAGCGCCAATGACGGCCACCTTTTGTGCATTTGCTTTCCTTTGTGGTGCCGTTACTGTCTCGCCATGTTCTCTTGCATAATCAGCTGCATACCGTTCTAAGCGGCCGATCCCAACAGACTCGCCTTTCTTTGCCAGCACACAATGCTTTTCACACTGTTCTTCCTGCGGACAAACACGCCCGCACACGGCAGGGAGACTATTATAGCTTTTTAAGCTTTTTATGGCCTCATCCATTTGTCCATCTTTAATGTGCTGAATAAATTCGGGAATATTTACCTCAACAGGACAGCCTTGGCGACAAGGGGCTGTTTTGCAATGCAAACAACGCTGTGCTTCAGCAAGGGCAGTGTCTTCACCATATCCTAATGTTACTTCATTAAAATTTTTAGCTCGAACCTTGGGATCTTGTTCAGGCATGGCATGTTTTTTCATGACTGGTGACATTTGCAGCCCCCCCTTCCATTTTCACAACTCTTTTTCTCAAGTGGAATATACATTTTTTGACGAGCAATTAAGGTGTCAAAGTCCACTTGATGGGCATCAAATTCCGGTCCATCAACACAAGCAAATTTGCTTTCATTTCCTACAGCCACCCGACAACCGCCACACATACCTGTGCCATCGACCATAATTGGATTTAGGCTAACAACCGTCGGAATTTTATAAGGACGTGTCACTTCAGCAACGCCGCGCATCATCACGACAGGACCAATTGCCATGACTTCGGCCAATTTTTCTTCGTCATCAATTAAGCGCTTCAGTACATCTGTTACAAACCCTTTGATTCCTTTGGAACCATCATCCGTTGTAATATAGAGTTCATCACTGGCATTTTTCATTTCATCTTCAAAAATTAATAGTTCCGCCGTACGTGCACCAATAATAGAAATCACACGATTGCCCGCTGCTTTCATGGCACGGGCAATGGGATATACAGGAGCTGTACCAATACCCCCGCCAATACATACAACAGTTCCCATTTTTTTTATGTGCGTCGGATTACCTAACGGACCAGCAATATCGAGAATACTTTCGCCTTCTTCAAGCTGCCCTAGCTGCTGGGTTGACGCCCCAACTTCCTGAAAAAGCAAGGTAATTGTCCCTTTATCCCGGTCGAAATCAGCAATTGTGAGAGGTACACGTTCCCCTTCGTCATCAATTCGGATAATCACAAATTGCCCCGGCTGACATTTTTTTGCAATTTGCGGTGCAGCCATGGCAAACTGCTTGACTGTGGGTGATAAAACTTTTTTTGCAACGATTTTAAACATTCAACCACTCCTCGAAATGCGATTTATAAAAACAGGTAACACTAAAATAAACCTACAATAGTACCATCATTTAAAATATCCATTCCCTCAGCTGCTGGATGTTTCGGAAGTCCGGGCATGGTCATAATATTGCCTGTCAAAGCAACCAAAAAACCAGCCCCTGCTGCCACACGCACTTCACGCACGGTAATGGTAAAATCAGTTGGACGACCCAATTTATCTTTGTCATCACTTAAGGAATACTGCGTTTTCGCCATACAAATGGGTGTTTGATCAAAACCTAACTTCATCAGCTCGGCAATAGTCTTCTCTACTTGAGGTGTAAATTGCACATCCCTGGCACCATATATTTCCTGCGCAATCGTCGTTATCTTCGCTTTAATAGATTGCGTCACATCATAAATAAATTGAAAATCATTTGGTTTATTGCAAGCTTCAAGCACCTTGTGCGCTAAATCAATGCCGCCTGCACCGCCATCAGCCCATACATTTGAAACAGACACGTCGGCACCTAATTTTTGGCACTCATTAGCTAACAAATCAAGCTCGGCTTTTGTATCAGTCGGGAAAGCATTCACAGCCACAACAACAGGCAGATGAAATTTCGCAATATTTTCAATATGTTTAATAAGGTTGTCCATCCCCTGTTTCAAAGCCGTCAAATTTTCAGTCGTTAAGGCACTTTTAGCTATACCGCCATGCATTTTTAAAGCACGAACGGTGGCAACAATGACTACGGCATCGGGTTTAAAGCCAGCAAAACGGCATTTAATATCAAGAAATTTTTCGGCCCCCAAATCAGCACCGAAACCAGCCTCTGTGACAACAATGTCGCCAAGCTTTAATCCCATTTTCGTCGCCATAATACTATTACAGCCATGAGCGATATTAGCAAAAGGCCCCCCATGGACAAGAGCCGGCGTATTTTCCAGCGTTTGCACCAAATTCGGTTTGATTGCATCTTTAAATAACAAAGTCAAGGCTCCGGCCACTTTGAGTTCGGCAACCGTAACAGGCTGATTATCATAGGTGTAACCCACAATAATCCGATTGATTCGCTGTTTCATATCATCCAAATCCTTAGCTAAACACAAAATAGCCATCATTTCCGATGCTACCGTAATATCAAATCCAGCCTCACGCGGTACACCGTTGGCTTTGCCGCCAAGACCTGTAATAATCTGACGCAACGCCCGTTCATTAAGATCCATCACCCGTCGCCAAGTAATCCGTCTTGGATCAATATTAAGCTCATTCCCTTGATGAATATGATTGTCAATAATCGCGGCAAGAAGATTATGTGCCGTAGTAATGGCATGAATATCTCCGGTAAAATGCAAATTAATATCTTCCATGGGAACAACTTGGGCATATCCGCCGCCAGCCGCTCCACCCTTGAGACCAAAACAAGGCCCTAAAGAAGGCTCGCGGAGGGCAATGACAACTTTCTTGCCTAAGCGCCGTAATGCATCGCCCAAACCAACTGTTGTTGTCGTTTTACCTTCACCAGCCGGAGTCGGATTAATCGCTGTAACGAGCACCAATTTTCCATCGGACTTCTTGCTTAAATTTTCCCAGGTTTGAAGCGAAATTTTGGCCTTGTATTTACCGTATAATTCCAATTCATCTTCTGTAATCCCCAATTCCGCAGCAACCGTCGTAATTGGCTGTTTGACTGCAGCTTGAGCAATTTCCACATCACTTTTCATTTTATGCCCCCCCTAAACTTTTACCGAATTATGAATATATGTAGTGACAGCTTATTTTGCCTTATTGCATAAAGCCCTTCGCTTAGCAGCTTCAATCGTATTCGCCATAAGCATCATAATCGTTAAAGGACCTACGCCACCGGGGACAGGTGTAATGGCGCTTGCCACTTGTTCTACCTCATCAAAATCAACATCACCGACAAGCTTTTTCCCCTCACGATTAATGCCTACATCAATAATAATAGCCCCTTGTTTCACCATATTTTCCGTAACAAATCTCCCTTTTCCGACTGCAGCAATCAGAATATCGGCTTCTTTTGTTACTTGAGCTAAGTTAACTGTATGCGAATGACAAACCGTGACTGTCGCATTTTGGGCGAGTAACAATGCTGCAAGTGGTTTACCAACAATATTGCTCCTACCAATAATCACGGCATGCTTTCCTGCTACATCAATGGCACTGAATTTAAGCATTTCCATAATGCCACGTGGCGTACAAGGAACAAAAGTTTTCCGTCCTAATGACAAAAGTCCCACATTGATGGGATGAAATCCATCCACATCTTTGTCAGGTGATACAGATTCAATAATGCGCTGCTCATCTAATTGCTGCGGCAGAGGCAGTTGGACTAAAATGCCATGGATGTCGCTACGCTGATTCAATTGTTTAATTTGAACAAGAAGTTCTTGTGTTGTAATCGTTTCAGCCAGACGAATGACTTCAGAATGAATACCAAGAGCTTGGCAAGCTTTTTCTTTATGCCCCACATAAACCTTCGACGCCGGATCTTCGCCAACAAGCACTACAGCCAGCCCTGGTACAATTGACTGTTCCTTAAGCTTGGCTATTTCTAAAGCAATATTTTCTTTCAGCTCTGATGCAATCTGTTTTCCATCAAGTATTCTAGCCACTTTTTCACCCTTTCATATATGAAAAATTCCTCTCAACCTTCCTGGCTATAAGCCAAAATTGAAAGGAATTACCTATTGATTTGCGCAAAAGCATGGACAAACTAACCGTCTACGTCCATACACAACCCTATATATTATATTATAACTGTTTACCAGCTAAAAGACAATATCATACATTTAAATCAAAAAGGCACCCTTATCATTCCGCTAGTTGAATCATCATTGGGTTCAAGAAATTCTTCGGCCAATAAAATCAGTCACAGTAATAAGTGACTCATAAACATTTTCAGACAAACACACAGGCAGGACTTCCCGGGCTTGTTTTAAATACGCATCCACTTGCTCATAACAATAATCCACAGCACTTCCTTCACGAATCCAGACTAAAGCCTGTTCCAAAGCCGTTCCCATAATCCGCCTCGATTCAATAAGCTGACGAAGTTCCTCGCAATGTTTCCCATGCTGTAAGGCATATAACACAGGTAGCGTCAAAAGACCCTGCCCAATATCATGACCAGTCGGCTTGCCTACATCTTGAGTCTTTGCTATGACATCTAAAATGTCATCTGTAATCTGGAAAGCCATACCAATGCTATAACCGTAGTGACGCAATGCATCAATAGAAACTTTATCATACTGAGCGCACTGTCCCCCTAACTGACAACTCGTCGCAATAAAATCAGCTGTTTTACAATTGATTTTATGATAATAATCAGACACACTCTGATCAAGAACATACAAGTCTTGGGCCTGAACAATTTCCCCTTCGCACATCACTTGAATGGCATCCGTAAGAATTTTTAAACTGTCAGGAACTGAGAACTGAGCAACTAAAGAAAATGCCTTGGAAAAGAAATAGTCTCCAGTCAACACAGAAGCATGATTGCCAAACAATATGTTCGCAGTTGGCAGTCCTCGACGCACTTCCGCCACGTCAATAACATCATCATGGACAAGCGTTGCCATATGTATCAGTTCGATGGCTGTAGCCAAATGCAACGTTTCTGCACTTGTCACACCTGATTGCTTGGCACATAACAAAAACAAAGCAGGTCGAAGTCTCTTTCCGCCTGCTTGCACCAAATGGGTTCCTATGTCATGAAAGAGTGTCATAGGCGATTGAATAATTGAAACAAGTTCGGTTTCAACAGCAGTTAAATCATCGGAAATACTGGAAAAAAGCTCAGTTACTTTCAATTTATTCACCTACAAGAAAGATCTATAATCATCAAGCAATATCTCTATATTCTACTTTATTTGTCTTTTTTATTCTGAATTAAAGTATTTCAGCACCCTTTTTCCACAAATTTTCTACATACTCAGGTATAGGCATCATCATACTCTGGATACATGAAAAAACCATCCCGAGTTAAGTTGCTTGAAAATAACGCATACTGGTTTTTTTCCATTCCTTCGTGCTGAAGAGCAAAATATATTGTTCAACACCCGTAGCTAAAGATAATTGCTGAGCAATGCCTTCACAAATAGCCCGGCTTTTACCATGAATCATGGTATAGAAATTATAAGGCCAATTGCTTTTCTTTTCACGGCAATAGCAGTGAGTCACAGCTTCGTGTGCTGCCATTAACTGCCCTACCGTCTCTACCTTTCTATCCGGCACAATCCATGCACATAAGGCATTCGCTGCATAACCAAGTTGCCGATGCGTTAGCACGGCCCCCATTTTACGAATTTGCCCCTCATTAGTTAGCACTTTCAGCCGTTCAAATAGTTTATCTTCCGTTATACCCAATTCCTGTGCAATCTCGGCATAAGGTTCAAGAACAAGCGGAAGGTCCCCTTGCATGGCAATAACCAGTTTTCGATCTAGTTCATCCACCTACTTCACCTACTTTAAAGTAAACTCTACATTAACTTTTATTTTATTTGTTGCAGGTAAATTCACCATCCGCTGAATTCCCGTTAAAATTTGGATTTCATGCAAAATCCGGTCCTGAGCCTCCTGATTCGGCGAAAGCAATGTGAACCATAAATTAAACGGACCCTCCCGCTCATAATTGTGCGTAACACCGGGATAAGAATTAATGGCCTCCGCCACTTGTTGTATGTAAATCGGATCAACATCAACAGCAACAAGTGTGCCACAATAGCCAAGCTTTTTCGAGTCAAAAAAAGGACCTATACGACGAATAAGTCCCTTTTCTTTCATCCATTTAATGCGCGTCAACACCGTTTTCTCCTCTGAACCTATGATCTGGGCTATAACAGCAAAAGGACGCTTGGCAACAGGAAATCTCGTTTGAATAATATTTAAAATGGACTTATCTAAAGGTGTTAACATCATATCCAGCCTCTCTCACAAGCAAGAGTCCCGATCAGAGAGACTGCCAAATCCGGCGATCTCCCCCATCACATTAAGAACTTCCTTTCGCCCAATGACTTTTAGGGAAGAATACATAATAATCTGTCCCCTATTCAATTTTAATTGCCGTTCAATCAGTTGAAGTTGCTTCATAATCGATGTTCTAGTTAATTTATCGGCTTTTGTAGCAATGACTTGCACAGGAATTCCCTCATTCATAAGCCAATTATAAATTTGCACATCACTGTCCATGGCAGGGTGACGGATATCAATGAGTTGAAAAACCATTTTTAACTGACGTGACTCAGTCAGATAATTTTCAATAAATTTCCCCCAGCTTGTACGCTGTTTTTGAGACCGTTTAGCATAACCATAGCCAGGCAGATCAACAAAATAAAGTTGTTTTCTTTCTAAGACCCGCCGAATTTGTAATTGATAAAAATTAAGTGTCTGCGTCTTACCCGGTGTACTACTCGTACGAGCCAAGCCACGGTGTCGACACAAGGAATTAATCAGCGATGACTTCCCCACATTGGAACGTCCGACAAAAGCACACTCAATAAACTTTTCTTCCGGATACTGATCTTCACGAACAGCTGAAGCCACATATTTTGCTGATAATATTTCTAATTCCGGAGTGGCAACTTTCGCTGCTTCTGGCTGCTGATGCAGCGTGTTACTCTCTAATTTCACTTGTTGACTCCTTTGATTTTTGCACTTTTTCCGGCAATAAAGCCACTTTTAGCACTTCATCCATATGCTCAACAGGAATAAATTCCAGGCTGCGCTTCACATTGGCCGGTAACTCTTCAATGTCAGATTTATTATCAGCAGGCAACAAAATTGTCTTAATTCCGGCACGATGAGCTGCCAATATTTTTTCCTTGAGACCGCCTACAGGAAGTACCCTGCCGCGCAAAGTAATTTCACCTGTCATAGCCAAATCACTGCGAATGGGTAAGCCATTAAGAGCTGAAACAATGGCCGTTGCCATGGTAATACCTGCTGAAGGACCATCTTTAGGAATGGCCCCTTCAGGCAAATGAACATGAATATCCAGTTTCTCATGGAATTCTTCATCAATACCAAGCTGCTGCGCACGGTTTCTGATATAACTAAATCCAGCCTGCGCACTTTCCTGCATGACATCGCCTAACTGACCTGTTAGCGTCAATTTCCCCTTGCCTTTCATAGTGGACACTTCCACAGGCAACACATCGCCACCGACTTCTGTCCAGGCAAGTCCTGTAGCCACACCTACTTGGGGTTCTTTTTCCGCCATAGAATGACGAATACGCAGGGGTCCTAAATAAGTGTGAAGATTTTGAGGTGTTACTTTAACGCTGCTTTTTTTCTCCTGTACAATAAGGCGAGCCACTTTACGACACAAGCTAGCAATGCTGCGTTCTAAGCCACGCACACCTGCCTCACGTGTATAATTACGGATAATGTTCTGCAAAGCCCCGTCAGATAAGCTAAATTGCTTTGCTGTCAAACCATGTTCTTTCGTTTGTTTAGCAATCAGATACTTCTTGGCAATCTGAACTTTTTCTTCCTCTGTATAGCCGGGAATTTGGATAATCTCCATACGATCCAGTAAAGGCCGCGGAATATTGTGAATGACATTGGCTGTAACAATCCAAAGTACACGCGACAAATCAAAGGGTAATTCGATATAATGATCGCTAAAAGTATTATTCTGCTCTGGATCGAGTACTTCCAGTAACGCGGACGAGGGATCACCGCGGAAATCAGCACTCATCTTATCCACTTCATCAAGTAAAAACACAGGATTTTTGGAATCAACTGTCTTCATACCTTGAATGATACGACCAGGCAGAGCTCCCACATAAGTTCGGCGATGACCACGAATTTCTGCTTCATCCCTTACACCACCCAGAGAAGTACGCACAAACTTTCGTTCCATAGAACGGGCAATTGAACGCGCCAGTGAGGTTTTTCCCACACCCGGCGGTCCCACAAGACACAAAATCGGTCCTTTCATGTGATCCGTGAGTTTACGAATGGCAAGATATTCCAAAATTCGTTCTTTTACTTTATCAAGGCCATAATGATCTTCATTGAGAATATTTTCAGCAATGGAAACATCCAGTCTGTCTGTCGAGCTTTTAGACCAAGGCAATGACAATATCCAATCAATATAAGTCCGAATTACGCCATTTTCGGCGACCATAGGCGGCATTTTTTCCAGACGATCCATTTCTTTCAGAACTTTTTCTTCTACTTCCTTGGGCAGCTCTTGTTCTTTCATACGCTCGCGGTACTCTTCCAATTCCAGTGTACGATCATCCTTGTCGCCCAGTTCTTTCTGAATGGCTTTGAGTTGTTCACGCAGATAATACTCTTTTTGAGTTTTCTCCATCTGTTTACGAACTCTCACATTAATCTTCTTCTCTAGTTCGAGAATTTCCATTTCTCTGGCCAATATTTCACAAAGCTTTTCAAGGCGTTCTTTAATAAGTACAGCATCTAGTAACGCTTGCTTATCTTCGATTTTTAATGACAAATGGGTAGCAATCAGATCCGTTAATCTCCCTGCATCTTCTACAGTAACAACGGATACAAGCGTTTCAGGCGGAATTTTTTTGCTTAACTTAACCCATTGCTCAAACTGATGAATAACGGTGCGCGTTAACGCCTCAATTTCCGGTGTCTTTACTTCTTCAGCAGAAAACTCTTCAATTTCGACGGAGTAATAAGGATCAAAACTCATATAGCTGACAATTTTTGCTCTATATAAGCCCTCCACAAGAACACGGATCGTCCCACCTGGCAATTTTAGTAACTGTTTTATTTCAGCAATGGTACCAATTTCAAAAATATCCTCCGCTGCCGGTTGATCATTTTGGGCCTCTTTTTGCGTTGCCAACATAATCAACCTATCATGTACCATTGACTCTTCCAAAGCATTAATCGATTTTTCCCGTCCCACGTCTAAATGAATAATCATATATGGGTAAACCAATATGCCCCTAAGCGGCAATAATGGTATCATTTTCTTCGTAGTTGACATATTTGCGCCTCCTTTAATACTTCTTTTCTTACAACAGCTATAGTGTAGTCATTTTTCATCCTGTACCGACCTTACCTATACATATTCTTACCTTTTCGTCAAATTCCTTTCTTCAATTACAAGAGTAGCCGGGTAAGTTTCCCGGCTACTCTTATGAAACCCTATAATGGCATGGCAAGCTTGGATCGGGGCTTGTTTGCAGGAGGCGAAACAACTTCTAATTTAACTGTCTCACTTTCTTGCATAAGCGCCACACTCAGCACCTCATCAAGTGTCTCGACAGGAATCACTTCAATACCCGCCTCTAAAAATACTTCCTGATAATTTTCTTTTGGAATGATTACCTTTTGGGCTCCGGCTTGTTTTGCTGCCAAAATCTTAGAAGCCACACCACCCACAGGTTTGACAAAGCCCCGAATGGATAACTCACCAGTCAATGCCACCTTGTTATCAACGGGAATGTTTTTTACCGCCGAATAAATTGCAGTGGCAATGCTCACCCCAGCTGAAGGCCCATCAATAGGACCCGCCGTAGGAAAATTCACGTGAATATCACAGGAATTAAAATCAATTTGAAACCGATTCGTAAGAACTGTAGCCACATTATCTACCGAACTCTTAGCCATACTTTTACGCTTTAGTGTTTTCCCTGATGATCCCATCTGTTCCTCATCAACAATGCCTGTAATGATGATTTTTCCCTGACCTGCCTCATTCGTCTTGGCGGATGCTTCAATCTCCATCACCATCCCCATACCTGGACCATAAACGGCAAGACCATTGACAATGCCAACCTGCGGAATACTCGCAATTTTCTTTTCCGGCCTTGGACTATACTGACCAAAATTAATAATCCATTGAATATCTTGCTGTAAGATCTGCTGACGCTGCTCATTCATAGCAATACCGGCTGCAATTTGAATAATATTAACAGCTTCCCGTCCATTCGTGGCATAACGCTTCAAAACCTCAACAGCCTCTTTATCGATAGAAAAATGAATTTTATCTACTGCTCCTAAAGCAATTCGGCCAATTTCATCCGGAAAAAGCGGGCGAAAATAAATTTCGACACAACGTGACCGAATGGCTGGTGGAATATCTTGCGGCAAGCGTGTTGTAGCACCAACTAAACGAAAATCAGCAGGTAATCCATTTTGAAAAATATCATGAATATGAACAGGAATATTCGTATCTTCGCTATTATAATAGGAACTGTCTAGAAATACTTTCCGGTCTTCTAATACCTTTAGTAGTTTATTCATTTGGATGGGATGAAGTTCACCAATTTCGTCGATGAAAAGAACTCCCCCATGGGCCTTGGTTACAGCACCTGGCTTAGGTTGAGGAATACCCGCTATTCCAAGCGGCCCTGCACCTTGATAAATAGGATCGTGAACCGTACCAATTAAAGGATCTGCAATACCTCGTTCATCAAATCGAGCTGTTGTAGCATCTAACTCCGTAAAGTTCGCAGTATCACCAAAAGGCGATAGGGGATTTTTTTTGGCTTCCTGCAATATCAGCCGGGCTGCGGCAGTTTTTCCCACCCCAGGCGGACCATAAACAAGCACATGCTGAGGATTGGGGCCGCATAAAGCGGCTCTTAGGGCTTTAAGAGCTTCCTCCTGTCCAATGATCTCGTTAAAATTACTGGGTCGTGTTCTTTCAGATAAAGGTTCCGTCAGGGAAATCGAACGCATTTTTTGTAATTTATCAATCTCTTTTTTTGATTCTCGATCAACAGCCACCTTATTCCCTTGCTGAGATTTTAGGAGATTCCAGAAATACAGTCCAATGACCACTGCAAAGAAAAACTGAATCATCGTGAAAATATTCGTTGCATATTCCAACTGACTAAGTCCTCCCTTCCATGTCTAATCATTTGAACAATCATAGACTTATGTACAGAATTAGTATAGACAGGCCGACTCATTTTATCCGAAAGAAAAAAAGAGATTTGTAAAAAAAAATGAGAGAATTAGATTCTCTCATTTTTAACCATTTCTTGACCAGGACTAATTATGCTGATGCTTCTTTTTTCTTGCTTTTTTTTTCACCAGCCGTGACAATCACAGGTTCCTCCGTACTTAGAACAACCTCTTTCGTGACAACACATTTTGATACATCTGTACGCGAAGGAACTTCATACATCACATTACGCATGATGCCTTCAATAATAGCACGAAGCCCTCTGGCACCTGTATTACGTTTAATAGCTTCGTCGGCAATGGCTTTAAGAGCATCGTCCTTAAACTCCAGTTGCACATCATCCATTTCAAGGAATTTTTGATATTGCTTAATCAAGGCATTTTTGGGTTCCAGAAGGATGCGGACAAGAGACTCTTCATCAAGAGCGTCAAGTGTCACAATAATGGGTAAACGCCCCACGAACTCTGGAATCAAACCAAATTTCAACAAGTCTTCCGGCAACATTTGCTGTAAGAGCTCGCCTACTTTGCGTTTCTCCTTGGTCTTTATATCTGCACCAAATCCCATGTTCTTTTTACCAATTCTAGCACTAATAATACGATCAATGCTGTCAAAAGCGCCACCACAAATGAACAAAATATTGGTTGTATCAATCTGAATAAATTCCTGATGAGGATGTTTCCGTCCACCTTGAGGCGGCACACTGGCCACAGTACCTTCCAGAATCTTTAACAAAGCCTGTTGAACACCCTCGCCAGAAACATCACGTGTAATAGAAGGATTCTCAGACTTACGAGCGATTTTATCAATTTCATCAATATAGACAATGCCCTTTTCAGCTTTCTCTACATCATAATCAGCGGCTTGGATCAACTTAAGCAAAATGTTTTCAACATCTTCCCCCACATAGCCTGCTTCAGTTAAGGACGTAGCATCAGCAATAGCAAAAGGCACATTGAGTATCTTAGCAAGCGTTTGGGCAAGTAATGTCTTACCACTACCGGTTGGTCCTAACATAACAATATTGGATTTTTGCAGTTCCACATCATCCATTTTAGAACCAATATTGATGCGCTTATAATGATTATACACAGCAACAGCTAATGTCTTTTTAGCACTTTCCTGACCAATAACGTATTGATCTAAAATCGCCTTGATGTCCTTCGGCTTGGGAATTTCCTTCATATCGACATCAATTGCCTCGCCGAGCTCCTCTTCAATAATTTCATTACATAACTCAATGCATTCATCACAAATATAGACGCCGGGACCAGCTACTAACTTTTTGACTTGTTCTTGTAGCTTACCGCAAAAAGAGCATTTCAATTGACCTCTGTCATCTCCAAACTTCAACATGTTATCACCTCTCTATTTGGAAGTCTCCTTTTGTTTATCATTGCGAGTAATTACTGCATCAATCAAACCGTAATCCATGGCTTCCTGGCTCGACATGAAAAAATCGCGTTCCACATCATGCTTAATCTTTTCCATCGTTTGGCCAGTATGACGAACGAGCATTTCATTCCCCACTTCACGCAAGCGCAAAATTTCACGGGCATGAATTTCAATATCCGTCGCTTGACCTTGCGCTCCACCATGAGGCTGATGAATCATAATACGCGCGTAAGGTAAAGCATAGCGTTTACCCTTGGCGCCAGCAGTCAAGAGTAATGCTGCCATGCTGGCGGCACTACCTAAACAAATAGTCGACACATCCGGTTTAATATACTGCATGGTGTCATAAATCGCCAGTCCTGCTGTCACAACACCGCCTGGACTGTTAATATAAATATGAATATCCTTATCAGGATCTTCCGATTCCAAAAATAAGAGTTGTGCAATAACAAGGTTAGCCATATTATCATCAATCGGCCCACCAATAAACACAATACGATCTTTTAACAGGCGTGAGTAAATATCATAAGCCCGTTCACCACGATTTGATTGTTCAACTACCATCGGCACAAAATTCATTTAACACACCCCGGTTCATATATTCTAAGCTAATTTTATGCTTGTTCAACAGTTTCAACAGTATCCATAATCAGGCCAAGCGCCTTTTTACGCAAAACTGTTCTGCCAAGAGCACCAATATTTCCCTGTTCCGTAATAATTTTGCGAACTTCTTCTACAGTCGTTTGATAAGTTTCAGCCATAGCTAAAGTTTCAGCATCTAAATCTTCAGCAGCCACTTCCAGCTTTTCTTCTTTCGCAATGGCTTCCAACAAAAGATCGACTTTCACATTAGCTAAAGCACTCTCGCGATAATTTTTCTTCAAATCATTCATATCCGTATGAACATATTCTAAATACTTATCAAGCTGCATACCGCGATTTTCCAAGTTGATTGCCAAATCCTGAATCATAATATTCACTCTGTCATCAACCATAATATCAGGAATATCCATCTGAGCATTATCTACGGCCGTTTTGACAACATTATTTTTAAATTCCCGTTCGGCCTTTTCCTTCGCAGCCTCTTCTAACTTATTCTTCAAATCAGTCTTTAATTCCTCCAAGGTCGCAAAATCACTGACATCCTTAGCGAATTCATCGTCAAGCTCCGGCAATTCCTTACGCTTAATATCTTGAATGGCTACTTTAAATTCTGCTTCTTTACTTGCCAATTCCTTTACAAAGTAGTCATCCGGGAAAGTTACTTTAACTGTCCGATCCTCACCACTTTTAGCGCCAATGAGTTGATCTTCAAAGCCAGGAATAAAGCTGCCTGAACCTACTTCTAATGGATAGCCTTGGCCATCGCCACCTTTAAACGGCTCTCCATCAACAAAGCCTTCAAAATCGATAATAGCAAAATCACCTTTCGCTAAAACAGCATCAGGGACTACAATCATTTTCGCCTGACGACTACGCATGTCGTCCAACTGCTTTTCTACCTCTTCGTCTTTCACTTCTGCTTTCACTTCGGCAATTTTCAAAGCCTTATATTGACCAAGTGTCACTTCTGGCTTAACAATCACAGTTGCTTTAAATACGCAAGGTTCGTCTTCTTTTAATGTAATAACATCAATTTCAGGCCGACTCACAACTTCCAGTTTTTGTTCTTCAAGAGCCTTACCATAAGCGTTAGGTACAATGAAATCAAAAGCTTCCTCAAGGATCGCTTCTTTACCAATACGCATTTCTAAAATTTTGCGAGGGGTTTTTCCTTTACGGAAACCAGGAATATTGACCTTTGCTGCTAATTTTTGATAAGCTCTGTTAACAGCTTTTCCTACTTCCTCCTGTGGAACTTCCACTTCTAATACGGCTTTATGATTGTCTATTCTTTCCACTGTTACTTTCATTTATGCGATATCCTCCCTTAGTAAATACTGACCATGCTTGCCCTGTTCTATCTTAGTGTTCCATAAATGGCTAATTGTCAATGCTAATTGTGACTCGAAGCAAAAAAAATACAAACAGGTTGGACAAATTCCAGCATGCCATGCCTAATATATTACCATAATTGTATAACAAAAACAACAAAAATGCAAAAAACCCAGTACATAACTGGGTTTTTAATCATCTATGGAGCGGAAGACGAGATTCGAACTCGCGACCCTCGCCTTGGCAAGGCGATGCTCTACCACTGAGCTACTTCCGCACAACATTTTTACGACTTGTTTATTATAACCAACACGTTGAATTTTGTCAACATAAAATCATCATTTTCTATCATGACTTTTTTTGTACAAGCACAATCGGAATATGAGAGGAATAAAAATAACTAAGAGTTGTTTATGGAAGCAAAAAGGAGTGGTATCATTGTATTTTCGATTACGTGATCATTGCAAACTTGTAGAAGGAACAGCACGCGGCGCCATTTATAATCTCAAGACAGGCAAGGTCCATTCCATTAATGGTCACGCAGTAAAACTTCTTCGTTTATGCGAAAATCAGGATTTAGGAAGCCTAGTTCCCCATGATACTCCACACAACAATTCCTATGATTTTTTCGATAAGCTCGTGACTTTAGAACTGGCTGATTATTATTATCATGAGCCTCAACAATCGGTGCCACCAAAAGCTTCTCCTGTCAAGCTAGACTTTCTCTGGCTTGAATTAACATCTGCTTGCAATAACAAGTGCCTACACTGCTACGCCACAAGTGGCCCCAACTGTGAGAAACAACAAGTTCCCCATGAAGTCTGGCTTAAAGTCATGGAAGAAGCTTTTCAGTCCGGAGCCCGAGCTATTCAGTTCATCGGTGGCGAACCACTCCTCTACCCAAAGTGGCGCGAACTTATTGTAACAGCTCATAAACTAGGGTACGAGTACATTGAAATTTTTTCCAATGCTACGCTGATTACAACAGAAGACATTGACTTTTTTAAAAAATATCAGGTCCAAATAGCCACAACTATTTATGCCGATAACGCAGCAGTCCATGATGCCGTTACACAACACGCAGGTAGCTTTGACCTCACACAAACTGCTATTCACCGTATACTTAATGCTGACATTCCCCTACGTATTGCTTCTATAATAATGAAGACAAATGAAAATGAAGTAGAAAATATCATGAATTTCTGCAAAAATTTAGGGGTAGAAGTCAACCCCCCCGATGTCATCCGCCCCACTGGGCGAGGGGATGATGAAAAGTTAAGACCTGATAATTATAAAAAAGCCCTTATTCAACCGCCCTTCTACACAGATAGTTTTTCTTTTTTTGAAGCACAGCACTATCACAATTGTCTAGCAGGAAAACTAGCCATAACAGCTACTGGCGATGTCATTCCCTGTATTTTTTCCCGCAATCAGCTTTGCGGAAATGTGCTAGAGAAATCCCTGCTCACAATTCTTCATGAAAAACCACTGACTGATTATTGGCAAACCACGAAAGATTGCATTACGAAATGCAAGAGTTGTGAATATCGTTATGCTTGCCATGATTGCCGTCCCCTCTCGCAAAGCTGCGATAGTCAAAGAAACTGGCTTGCCTGCCCGGCCGGTTGTTATTACAATCCTGAAACTGGAATTTGGGAGGAAAAATAAATGTTTGATGACAAAGAAGACTTTGATGAAAGAAAAGACCTTGATGATAGAGAAGACCTTGACAGAGACGACTTTGAGATTGAAGACATTGAAGATTTTGAGGAATTAGAAGACGCACCTCGCGTCACTCATTATGGATACTGTTATCCTCATCATTGCTACCCAAGGCCTTGTTATCCCGTAAAAAATTGCTGGCCTAACACATACTGTTCACCTAATACACCTTGCTCACCTAATACACCATGTTCGCCTAATACGACTTGCTCACCTAATATACCTTGTTCGCCCAATACGACTTGCTCACCTAATACACCTTGTTCGCCCAATACGACTTGCTCACCTAATACACCTTGTTCACCAAATACGGCCTGCTATCCTCGCCCTTGTTATCCTCATGGCTGTTATCCAAGACATTGCTATCCTCGTCCTTGTTATCCTCACGGATGTTATCCGCGTCGCTAAAAAGGTAAATTTTAAAAGAACATCGGTTTATCCGATGTTCTTTTTCAAGTAAAACGCCGATAAATAGAGAGATCAGGTCAAAATAGGTGTAACGAAGAGATTTATTCAACAAATCATCATTTTTAACCTGTAAATTATTATTTATACTGAAAAAGCTAGGCTTTCTTTCTTCTACAAGTTTTGTATAATTAGATGTGAGCAAAATGGTCTATAATAAGAAAGATAAATTACTCGGAGCGGCTCATCTGCGAACTCCGTAGGTCTAACCAAAATTAGGACCTTCTGAGTTTTTTTTATGCATGAAGAAAAAAAATCAATAAAATCGGTTAACTTATACTTGGAGGATGATCAAATTATGATGCACTTTTTGCGGCGCATACTTATTGGTAGACCGCTGCATAATCAAGAAATGATACGTGAAAAATTACCTAAGTGGAAAGCCTTAGCTATCTTTTCATCAGATGCTCTCTCATCTGTTGCTTATGGACCGGAACAGATAATGCTCATACTTGCTATTCCGGGTATGCTTGCTTATGGCTTTATTGGACCTGTAGCCATTGCTATTTTAATCTTACTTGCCATTGTTACTTTATCTTACGTTCAAGTAGCCAAAGCCAATCCCGGGGGCGGTGGCTCTTATGCCGTAGCCATACATAATCTCGGCGAATGGCCGGCACTTACTGCCGCTGCATCACTTTTTGCCGATTATACATTGACTGTGGCTGTCAGTGTATCCGCAGGTACGGCCGCCATTGTCTCGGCTTTTCCCGAACTGGCTGTACATCAAGTAGTGCTCGACATTTTCGTATTGTTTGGTATTTTAACGCTCATTAACCTCCGAGGTGTTCGCGAATCTTCGTCAACTTTTGTTATCCCTACTTACGCCTTTATTATTGGTATTATCGTCTTAATTGGCGCGGGTATCTTCCAATCGTTCCAAGGAACAGCTCCTGCTATTCCACCTCAGTCACTCGAAAAACAATTAAATTTTCCAGTCTTTTATCTTCTGCTTCGTGCATTTGCCAATGGCTGTAGTTCGATGACAGGTATCGAGGCTATTTCAAATGGTGTTCCCATGTTTAAGGAGCCAGAAGTAAAAAATGCCACAAAAACGACTTATTTGATGTCTGGCATTTTAGGTATCATGTTCTTTGGCATTACTTACCTCTTAATGCATTTTCATATTCTGCCTATTGAAGATGTCACAGCTTTATCACAAATTGCTGAGAAAACTTTTGGTAGAGGCTTTATGTACTACTACATCCAGATTACAACCATGCTTGTCCTGTATTTAGCAGCGAATACCTCCTTTAACGGCTTGCCGCCACTTCTCTCCATTTTAGCCAAAGATGGCTATATGCCCCGCTATCTTGGCACACGAGGCGAACGTCTCAGCTTTTCTAACGGCATCATCTTACTTAGCATAACAGCGGGACTACTCATTTTCTTCTATGACGGCAACACAGAAAATCTCATTTCTCTCTATGCCATTGGCGTATTTCTATCTTTTACCATCGCACAAAGCGGTATGGTTGTACACTGGCGTAAAGAACAAGGTTCAGGCTGGATGATCCGCGCCGTACTCAATGCTTTCGGCGCCGTCATTACAGGGATTGTTGTAATCATTATTCTTGTCACGAAATTCTTCTATGGCGCTTGGATGGTCATTGTCTTTATTCCTATCATGATTTTTATTTTAAAAAAAATCCGCCACCATTACAATGATATGGCTGAACAGCTTCATTTGCCTGTTGATGAAATTGAAGCTACATTCAATACACCCATTGGAAAAAATATGGTAATCGTCCCTATTGCTTCACCAACGCGCGTTGTAGCGGAGACACTCAAATATGCCAAAGCCATTTCCAATGATGTCATTGCTCTCCATATTGCCATTGATGAAGAATCAGGCAAGCGTGTAGAAAAAAAATGGGAATCCCTCCGTACAGACTTTAAACTCGTTGTTGTCTACTCACCCTATCGTCTCGTCATTCAGCCACTCATTGATTATGTATCGAAACTGGAAAAAGCAAAAGCACCGGAAGATTTTATTACTGTGCTCATTCCGGAATTTGAAACAAAAAAGAATTGGCACCGTTTGCTTCATAATCAAACAGGCTGGGTTTTACGTACCTTGCTCATTTTAAAAGACAATGTTGTTGTCACAACCATCCCCTTCCATTTAAAAAAATAACAAATAAAAGAACAAGGCCTTTTATTGCTTTTATTTTATCTTATACTAAGTAGCAAAAGACACCTGCATATGCAGGCGTCTCAGATCGTAGACAAAAATGCACCTTACGCAAAGCGTAAGGTGCATTTTGTGTTCCAAATGGCAGCGAAGAAGCGGAGGAAAAAGCCCGTTCCTGCGCTACCATGAGGCTCTATCGGCAAACGGAAACATTCCTGCATGTTTTACACTTCAGATAAATATTCCATTACTGATTTTTTATCCTTTGCCTTCAGAAGTTGATCACGGAATACCGGGTCAATCAGTTTACGCGCCAACCGTGACAGCACCTGCAGATGTAAATTATCCGCACCGTCGCCTGCCGCAATCATAAATATCAGATGTGCCAGACTTTCGTCTTCGCTCTTATAATCCACACCCTCCTTAACAATTCCAAAAGCCACCCGTGTTTCCTTGACAGCTTTCGTTTTTGCATGCGGTATGGCGATGTCAAAGCCAATTTCCGTGGTTGACAACTTTTCTCTAGCCCAGATGCACTGCTTATACAGTTCCTTATCCGAAAGAACGCCCGCCTCATCCAGCATCGTTACCATTTGATCGATAACATCCTCCCGTGTTTTAGCCTGTAAATCTATACAAATCGTATCTTCTGCAAATAAATTCATCAATCTTCTGCTACCATCTTTCTAGTTACGCCATAAATAACTGCCCCGACAACCGAACCAGCAAGAATGCAAAGCACCCAGGTAAGAGGCTGGTCGACAAGGGCCAGAATCAGGAAACCGCCATGCGGTGCCGGTACCTGAACCTTCATTATATACGTCAAAACCGCCGAAATGGAGGAACCAAGCATCAAAATCGGAATAACCGTCAATGGAGATTTAGCCGCGAACGGAATAGCGCCTTCCGTGATATGCGTACAGCCCAAAATATAGTTTACTAAGCCAGCTGCCCGCTCGTCCTTGGTAAATTTATTTTTGAATATCGTCGTAGAAATCGCAACAAGAATCGGCGGTGTGATACAAGCTGCGGAAACCCCTGCCATGAAATAATAATTACCTTGACCGAGAAGCAATGTGCCCGTAACATAAGCCGCTTTGTTTACTGGACCGCCCATATCAAAAGCACTCATGCAACCGATTACGATACCCAGAATAATTGGATTTGAATTCTGCAAATTTGACAAAAAGCTCATCATACTCGCATTAATTGTTGCTACTGGATCAGCAAGCAGGTACATGACGACCCCGACAACGACAACACTGACAAGCGGTACAAGGAAAATGGATTTGAGCCCTTCAAACTGTTTTGGCAGTCCAGACATGGATTTAATTAAGAAAAATGCTACATAACCAGCCAAGAAACCACCAAGAATACCGCCGATAAAACCAGAACCCGTAGCTGTCGCAATCGTACCGGCTACAAAACCCGCAACAAGGCCCGGACGATCTGCTATGGATTGCGCGATATATGCTGTTAGGATCGGAACCATGAGTCCCATGGAATAGCCGCCAATTTGTTTTAACAAGGCCGCGGTCGGATTATACTGATCCGATGTCGGATCGAAAGAATAAATCCCCCATAAGAATGAAATGGCGATGAGTACACCACCGGCTACAACGAACGGAATCATATGCGATACGCCGCTCATGAGATGTTTGTAAATCGCATTCCCCATGCCCGGTTTTTCTTCAATCCTAAATATCCCGTTATTAACAGTCTTACCGCCACGAATGGCCACATTTCCCGACATAGCTTCCTGCACAAGTTCTGCTGCATGCTGAATACCCTTCGCGACTGGAACTTCAATAACAGGTTTACCGTTTAAACGTTCCATATCCACCTGTTTGTCGCTGGCTACGATAATACAGTCCGCTTCCTTGATTTCCTCCGCCGTCAATGCATCTTCGACACCAATGGCACCATTTGTTTCTACTTTAATCTGTACACCTGCCGCTTCAGCAGCTTTTTTCAATGCCTCCGCCGCCATAAAGGTATGCGCGATTCCTGTGATACACCCTGTCACGCCTAACAGCTTTTTCATTACAATACTCCTGCCTTTCTCACTTCTATATTTTTCATATATTCATTAACAGAAGAAAAATCTCCTAAAGCATCACTTTCCGCTACATTCGCTCCCGTAGCTGCCGACTTTTTGAGTGCTTTGATGATTTCACCCGCTGGCAGCCATTCACTGAGAAAAGCTCCAAGCGCTGCATCACCCGCGCACGCCGAGCTCAAAATCTTAATCGGCTGTACACTGCACCAATATAAATCTCTTCCATTACTAAAATAGGAACCGCGTTCCCCCATCGTCAGTAGTACATTTTGGGCTCCATTCTTCTTCAAAAATCGCATAACCTGCAGAGCCTCATTATCCGAACCGACATTCAAACCAAATACTTCTTTAATTTCATCATCATTAGGCTTGATAAGCAGCGGCTCGTACTTCAATAAGTCCTTTAATTTTAGCGAACTTATATCTAAAACAAATTTTATATCTTTTCTACGAAAAAGTTCTAAAAGTTCGTCATAGAAGGCTTCGGAAATTCCTTTTGGTAAGCTACCGCTGATTATCACGCAATCGCATTTCTCTAAATTTTCTAACAATTCTAGAAGTTCCTGTTGTTTTTCCTGTGGAACAAACGACCCGCTGTTGACAAACTTGAATTCATCATCGCCATCGTTGATGAATATATTGATGCGTGTAGTATCCTCGACCCAAATCGGTTTTGCCGGCACCTTGCGCTGTAACAGTTCGTCGATAATATACCGCCCGGTAAAGCCGCCAAAAAATCCAAGAACAGCTGCATCTAATCCAAAGTGCCTGAGCACAAGCGCTACATTGATTCCCTTCCCATTGGGTGAATATACGGTATGCCCGGTACGATTCACCTGATTCGGTTTGATATTATATCCGGTTAGATTCATATCAATCGCCGGATTCATTGTCAGCGTATAAATCATAGTCCTTCATCCTATTCTCAATAACGGTTTTCACTGCCGCACATTTTGATTTTATGAATTGCGATTTCCCACATGGCGTCCTTACCGGGCGTCATGTATTTACGTGGATCGTTTGCTTGCGGATTTTCCTGGAAGAACTTCTTGACAGCATCTGCGAATGGTATCTTGAGGTCCGTTGCGACGTTGACCTTACAGATACCTAAGGAAATAGCTTTCTGCACGAGTTCGTCCGGTACATCCGAAGCGCCGTGCAAGACGAGCGGAATTTCGACCTTCGAACAAATTTCCTTAAGTCGTTCAAAGTCGAGCTTTGGCCTTCCTTTGTAAAGTCCGTGCGCTGTGCCGATTGCAACTGCCAACGAATCGATACCCGTTTCCTCTACGAATTTTACGGCCACAGCCGGATCTGTGTAGATACTGTCCTTCTCACCTACGATGAGATCATCTTCCTGACCAACGAGCTTGCCGAGTTCAGCTTCGACCGTCGTATCGTATGCATGTGCATACGATACGACTTCTTTTACGAGCTCAATGTTCTTTGCAAGCGGTTCACGAGAAGCATCGATCATTGCAGAGCGAAAACCAGAATCGATAGCTGCTTTAAGTTCGTCGAATTTTTCATGATGATCAAGATGCAAGGCAATCGGAATATTTGTTTGTTTAGCCGCAACTTCGCCCATGGCTACAAGATAATCGCGATTTGCATAGGCAACCGTTGACGGCGTAGCCGCTAGGATAAGCGGTGAGCGCAATTCACTGGCAGCTGCTACAACGACCTGCATAGTTTCCATATTGTGAATGTTGAATGCCGGTACAGCATAATGATCCTTCTGTGCATTTAAAAGCATTTGTTTAGTTGATAAAATTGTGTGCATTTTTCCCTCCAGTAACCTTTATTCTTTTTTCCTAATTTAAATTTTCGTCTATTAAATATATTGCTTTTGCCAACATATGCTCTCTTTATCCTTTTAAATTTAATAATATTCCAAATATTCCACTCAGTTTATTAAATAAATTTCATCTCACGCGCCTATTATAAAATAATAAAGCGTGAAAATCTTTTCATAATTTGAAAATTAATTTTCACGCTTCAAAAAAACTATTTATTCTGTTTGATTTTCCTGTTCAACCAGATAATCGATGATAATTCTCGATATAATATACAAAGGCACTCTCGATGTCACTTCAAAATCCCTAATCGCTATTTTTTCATACCGATATCCGATTAGATAACACGTGGCATACTGTAATAGTGGTGTAGTTTCCGAGCAACAGATGACAACACTTTTCGCCCCATTCAAATACACATTGCGGGCCGCTTCCACCAATTCCTCTGTTTGTCCATTTAATGAAAAAATGATAACCAAACGATCTTTTTTCACTTTTCTACTTAATTTTACGATGATATTCGGGTCGTCGGTTTCCGTTATATTATAGTCTAAAAGCTCCAATTTAAAGGTAAATTCTTTGGCAACCTGCGCCGTAGGGCCGCGCGAAAAAACATATATTTTTTCGTCCTTAGCAGCACAAATTTTCCTCACAACAGCCAATACATCCATCAAAGAAATTCTCTGCAAAACCTCCGTCGCTTCGATTAAGGATTTATTCATAATCTCATTGATACTGCTAATCTCTTTATTCTTACTCGGCTGCGCCAGTTTATAACGCAGCTCATTAAATCCATTGATGCCACATTTTCGAATAGCTCTTGATACAGTTGACGGCGAAGAAAATGTTTCTAAAGCTATATCCACAATCGACATTTTTGCCAAATTCTCTTCATTTTCATTAATAAACTGGACAACTTCACGTTCCGTTTTGGAAAGTGTATCTAAAATACTACCTGACACTTTAATAATCACTATATATTCTCTCCTCGTAAAAAAATTATCGTTGTATTTACAGGAGCAAGTAGCGGAATTGGAGAAGCTACCGCAAACTTCTGGTAACTAGATTATCATTAGTGCGCAACACGAAAATAAATCAAATACGTTAGTAACAGCTATTCAATCAACCGAAGGCTCTGCTAACTATCTTACCAATAATAGTATTCCTAGTATAAAAAAGAAGAGTAGAACAATCATAGATTACTATGAATATCTACTCTATTATATATAATTAAACAAAAATAGCCCTATTCTTTATGTTCTATTCCCATCCTCTTCCGTAAGCTGCTGCGCTAGCAACGAGAGTTCATCATCTGCATTCTGCTGAACCTTTTCTTTCAAAAGTTGCCAGCTTGATTGCCGTGGCAACTTTCTCACGCCGCATCTCAATTCAATAAGTACATCCTGAACATAATCTACATCACGCATGCCCACAAGCACCGAATCAACACCTGCTGTAGAACGAACCACACGAATGGCCATTTGGCTTAACGAACCTTCAATCTGCCAATCTACATCTCCGCAGTTTGCAATCATTAGCTTATCACGAACCACACGCTTCATTTCCTTCCCGCGATAGTAATTCGTAATATTTGTAAACAGAGAATTTAATAACTCAACATAAGCATCAATCCACTGTTTCATACCCCGCGACATAGTTTGACGCACTGTAAGCAAATCAAGAGAATGCTGAATAACAGGATTAAAATAATGACCTCGCACATCCTGCCAGTGCCAAAAAGAATCAAACGTATACCAATGCTTCTGTAACACCTCGCCACTTGTCAATCCCTTAAATAAATCGGGTTGACTCAGTTCTTCATCTGTCAGTTCCATGATAAAGTTCTGGCGAAAAGCATTCTCCATCTTCATCACTTCGTTTACTTGGGCAACAAGCAGTTCAATATTTCGGAATTCTTCTCCTGTTACTTCCACTAACCGCCTTAGCGTATTTTCCAATGCGACATTCAGCGGTCGGTTCGTTAATACTGCCAATCCTTGTTGCTTGGCCAATTGAAGTAGTGTTTGACCAGTTTTGCTGTCCACTGAAGTTGCTGCAGCCGTCTCAAAAACATTGAGCGGCAACTCAATGAGCTGAAAATGATGATTTGGAGAAACTTTCTCTGCAATGCGAGAAACTCCTTCAAGCAAGACGCGTTCATAAGCTGTTTCATCCGCAGCAAAAGTATTCGAACTGATACCATAACAGCCAATACGCCCTGCTGCTACTTCTGATTCAAGATACTGAAAAGCCAATTCAATGCGGCGTGAAAACTCTTCATCCGCTTCATTTTTAGCTATGCCTTCCTGCTGGGCCCAAAGATAATAATACTCTGGATTATGCAATAAATAACAATCAATCTTTGCCAGTTGAAGCCTTTCCAGACTGCCAGTAATTTGATCGCGCAAAAAATCCGGATGGATACAGTACTTGAGTGTTTCATTAAAAGCGATTAAGTCCGGATAGCTTACGTCGCTTACGTCGGAAGATA
The DNA here is from genome assembly GCF_018835585.1 of Pelorhabdus rhamnosifermentans. NCBI lineage: Bacteria > Bacillati > Bacillota > Negativicutes > Selenomonadales > Sporomusaceae > Pelorhabdus > Pelorhabdus rhamnosifermentans. The sequence goes on along the minus strand of NZ_JAHGVE010000002.1, from coordinate 175,166 downwards.
TATAACCTGATTTGGTCACAATAACGACTTCTTCACGCCGAAGCTTTTCTTGCTGCACAAGATCGGTCAAAACCTTGCCAATGAGTCTTTCAGAATCGCCATCGGCATAATTACTGCTTGTATCAATCAGATTAATACCACTATTCAGGGCTTGTTGTAACGCTTTATACTGTGACTCGTGAGCAATAGAAATACGATACCCACCAAAACCTGCCTGGCTGACAAGTAGTCCTGTTCTGCCTAATTCACCATACGTTAATTCTGGATGTTTGGCAGCAATTTTTTTTGTTCCCTCCGCTGTTGCCTGCTTGCCAAGGTTCATAATGTCTCATTAGAGGTAATTTGTACTTTAAAATCACCACTGGAATTTTTCTTAATTATCCCCTTTTTACCTGCTCCATCATCCACTGTAATGGCTTGCAAATTATGTTCAATCAAAAAGCTAAGAACGGCTCCTTTAACAAAACTCTCCCAATTTTCTTTTGTCAATATGGTCGTTTCTTCAGCTAAGTTTACATTATTTTCCACTGTGACCACTCCTTTACGGTTTTCTTCATTTATTATAATGCCAGTTTAGATAAGGTTCAAGCCAAACTTCATCCGATTGACTGTCGATTATTTTACAGGACAAGCACCACTGGCACAATCAAGATTGCCGTGCCCGATCATGCCATGATGTTTTTCAAACTCGCTGCGATCAACGAGTTCATACGGAGCCTGTGGACGGCTTTCATCGATCATAATCGTCGTACCTTTAAGCCTTGGCAAATAAGACATCAGTATGCCTTTCACTTCTTTCTTTGTTAAGACATTAGGCTGAATATTTGCCGTAAAACTCACGGCATTATCAGCATAAACATCTTGCACCATGGCTTGTACGCTCAGCATATCAGCCAAATGAATCTCATTTTGTTGTTCAACCATGTCTTCTATATCAAGATTTAATTGTTCAGCAATCTCTACGAGGCGATCTTTATAATAAAATTTAACAACCTTCGTTGAAGGGCTGTACATGTCCTGTTCAATATCATCAGCAGCATACTCAGCCAGTTTCTCATCATTATCGGCATAACGAATGCGCCTAATTCCGTAACGTGCATAAATCGGCTGAAGACCTGTTGTTTCACCAGGTAAAAGCGCAATTGTACCTGTTGGCGCAATAGTTGTCACCTTAACAGGTTCGGGAATACGCAATTGAAAGGCATACTCTCTGGCCGCACTGCGAACAACTTCGTAGTATTTTTTCAAGGCCTGGATGACAAATTGATTATGATGTGATTCAGAATACTTAATACTATTTTGGACGAGCCACGTCTGATAACCAAAAAAGCCCACGCCAATGCGACGATTTTTTTTCACTACTTCCTGTTGTTTACTGTTTAAAATATCGCCAAAAGTGTTGCGAATCAAAAATCGCGCCATGAGCCGAAAAGCTTCTTGCCGTTCTTGGTCATCTGTAAATCCAGCTAAATTAACATGACCTAAATTACAATTTTCAAACCCCTGCAAAGCTATTTCACCGCATGGATTGGTGCTTTCAATCAAATCCGGCTCCGTTTCTCCTACCTGCGCCATAGAACGATTCCAAAAACCCGGCTCTCCGCGTGTCATCATGGCCTCAACGGCCTTATTAAAGACTAGCTTAGCATGTTTATTGCCTTTTTTCCAGGCTTTAAAAAATTCATCATCAATTTCCACGGAAATATTCGTTGTCCAATGAGAAGTTAAATCCAGTTTGCAATTAATAAAATCAATGACATCTGGATCTTTCCATGATTTCATACTCATGCGCGCGCTACGCCGCACATTGCCGGAAATAACGCAACTGGCAATCAAATGATCCACTTGCATAAAATCCAAGGAAGATAATTTTTTCGTATATTTACTATTTAATAAAACAGCTACCTCCCGCAACATAACAATGAAAGGAACAGGCCCCGAAGCAATGCCGCCAAAGCCCTTAATACGCGCTCCCCTAGGGCGAATATTCGATACATCAAAAATCAGTTCACCTGTCCCGGCCTTTTCAGACCAGAACGCCTGAAGAAGAACTTTTAATGCCGCTACCCAGCCTTCACGCGAATCTTCAATACTAATCGAGCCTGTCCAATCAGCAGAATATTGCGTCGACAACTGATCTTGAAAAGATAAATAATCGGGATGATTTTTCGCGCATACAATATGTAGGGTTAATTGATTTTGCACAGGTTCATATCGTTCAACATACCGATTGGAATAATTACTTCCTACGCCACCGCCTTTACAAAGCTCATCAAATAAAAAGGTAAAATGCTCTGTTACATCGTCCGTCCATGAGCTATTATGACAATTAAATAAAAATTGACGACCAGGCACACCAGACACCCATAAGCTACGTCCCGCGGGAATAGCTTTAAAATGATAAATAAGGTCAAACAACTTTTCCCGTTCCTGCTCTTCAATATATTGATCAGAAACTAAATTACAATTGCCATTAACAACGCGCAAAACCGTTTCAGGCCATGATTCTTTCTCACCATTCGGTTTAATCCGAGAATAAGTACGTTCATAAACAGCCTTTCCCAACACGCCAAACTCCACGGCGTCATTCAGTTCTTTAATTTTTTCCTTTGATAACGCGAGCATATTCTCACTCTCCCTTAGCAGATACTTGAACAAAAAATGTAATTATAATGCTACTAGCTCCGTTCCTGTTTAGCAAGTCACCAGAATTCCGGAATTTCGAACTGATTGGGAACAGCAACCGTTTTTCCGCCCATATCGCAATATATTGTATCTTTTCATTTCATAAAATACTATATATAGTATTTTATGACCGATAAAGCAAGTAAGCTCCTATCACATGAAAGTGATAGGAGCTTACTTGCTTTATCGGCTAAGACACTACTTATATACAGGCTCAAATCCGTCATATTCAAAATATCCATCTTCAACCGTTTTCTTGAACCAATAACCTGATTTCTTAATTCTGCGGTTTCTATTGTCGTCAAGATCAATTTCGATATAACCATATCTATTTTTGAAGGCATTATAAGGAGAAACGTTATCCGTAAAGTTCCACATCAGATAACCGAAACACTGACTGCCTTCTTCGACTGCCTTTAATAGCCAACGTAAATGGTCTGCAACAAAATCGATACGATAATCATCTTGAATCACGCCATCCGCATCTTTATGCTTTTCTTCGCCTGCAACGCCCATACCATTTTCGGTAACTAGCCAAGGTATATTATTGTACTCATTTTTTAGTATCATGGCAAAATCATATAAGCCTTTGGCATAAATTTCCCAACCACGGAAAGGATTCATTTTTTTGCCTTGAAGCTCATAGTTCTCGTAATAGTACTGTGGGTTAAATTTTACTTCAGGATTCCATGCTGCACTTCTGGCCTTGACCCGATTCGGGCGATAATAATTTAGCCCCATCATATCGATGGTATTCGCTTGGATAATCGCTAATTCTTCATCTGTAACCGCAATCATACAATCATGTTTTTTGAGCAACGGAAAATAGATTTCTGGAAACGTACCTTTAATACATGGATCAGTATAGATTTTATTAAAAAATAAATCATACATGTCAGCCGCCTTCACATCATCTGTCGACTGTGATCGTGGATAACTCGGCGCAGCATTAATAATGATGCCGATTTTACCACCTGACTGATAACCATAATCCTTTTCATGATAGATTTTAACCGCTTTGGCATTTGCCAGCACTTTGTTATAATTCCACTGCATGGCTTCCTGTGTATCGCTTTTATAAGGATACCAGATACCATCCATAATCGCCAGTTCCGGAAATACGATCGGCTCATTGAAAGTAAACCAATATTTAACTTTACTCCCTAATAATTTAAAAGCAGCTTCAGCATATTTCACGTAAAATTCAACCACTTCTTTTGAATTCCAACCGCCGTACTTTTCGAACAATTGATTGGGCAATTCCCAGTGTTCCAGACAAATGATTGGCTCAACACCATTCTTGATTAATTCGTCCACTACGCCATCATAGAAAGCCGCCGCGTCTTCATTCACCTCACCTGTTTCATAGTTCTTAATGAATCGGGACCAATCGATGGATGTGCGATAAGCTTTGAGGCCCATTTCCTTCATTAATTTGCAGTCTTCCTTATATCGATGATAAAAATCAGTTGCAATGGTTGGTCCATATCCTTCATACCATCTATCCGGATTCACCTTATAGGCAGCATCGATCAAGGATTCCTGACCCGGCTTTTTCCCCTCCCAACCTTCTGTCTGCCAAGCAGCAGCGGAAGCCCCCATCATAAAATTCTTAGATAAAAAGTATTTCATGGTAATAATTCCCCTCTTTCCAATACTTTCGTTCCGTTTTCGCTATTTTTTACACATTAAGATCATTTCCTCAATTAAGTCTTTTGCCAAAATAGCTGTCATTAAATGATCCTGGGCATGTACGAGCAATAAGCTTACCGCTTGTTTTTCACCACCGGCCTCAGCCTGCAGCAACTCTGTTTGAATCTGATGAGCTTCAATTAACTCTGATTTGGCTTGAACCATGCTTTCCTCTGCTTCGATAAAATTACCTTCACGGGCATACCTAAGTGCCTCTAACGCATGGGCGCGGGCATCCCCGGCGTGCACGATGATTGTAAAAACAATTTGTTCCATCTCCATCTAATATCTCCTCCAAATAAATCCCCTATGGTTTCATGCTATAAGCCTGTGCAAGAACCTTCTTTCCATCTACCAGTCCATAGCTTGTAGAATCAATAACTGCAAAGCTTTTCCCCTTGGCCGTAGCAAGTTCACCAATACTCTTGGCCTTGTACCTCATTTGCGGTCCTATGAGTATGACATCATATTTATCAATATATTGATCCAACTGATCAACGGCGCAGGCAAATATCTCATCATTGCCGCCAATCTCTTCACTTGCTTTTTGCATCTTCGTTACCAATAAACTTGTCGACATTCCAGCTGAACAAACCAATATTATGTTCATTCTTATCATTCCTTTCTTTGATACAAAATGGACTATCATGATAACCGATCATTTACCCCACACTGCTATGAATCGCAGCACTAAATATTTGCTTATTCATAGTCTCTCAATATAAGACACTCCTTTGTTTTTTACTTGCCCATGGCTTATTAATGATATATGCAAGATATATACCAATACACCAGCAAAACATCGCTAACAGCTAGAAATCCAGCAAACTCTACCCTTGCTCTTCACATATTTCTCTTAATATTTTTTATGATAATGTGTATTGTTGTGTATTTTCATCTGTATTATAAAATAGGCAAATTTCTTTACGAAAACCGAATGGCTCCTCCCCGCATAAAGTTATTTCTTTTAATAAATTGTCAAAAACGCAAAGGGAATTGGTAAAATTCGGAGAATTATGTAACTAGTTATTCATTACACCGAGAGTGAACAACACATCTCGGCCAAGAATAGCTCCATTGGAACCAAGGGATTGGAATAAATGATTCTACTCAGGGTGGAAGGTGCTTTAAAACGATGAGGAAGAATTTACTTAGTCAGATCAAGGGACTCATAACTAGTATGAGAATAAAGCAATGGACAAAAAACCTCTTGGTTTTTGCCGCTTTGCTATTTTCCAGTAAATATGCAACGTCTGCGCAAGTCATCGCTAGTTTTGTCGCTTTTATACTTTTTTGCTTTACTTCGAGTAGCGTCTATTTGCTTAATGACTTCGTAGATCGTGAGGCAGATGGTCTCAATCCGGAAAAATGTCATCGACCGATGGTCACAGGTCAACTTAACGCTTATGTAGGGTTACTAGGATGTATTGTCTTATCAACATTAACAGTAATATGCGGTTTCAAACTAAATGTATTGTTTGGTGTTCTGTTATTAGCCTACTTGATCAATAATCTTTTCTATTCATGCAAATTAAAACATGTAGTGATCATGGATGTTATGTCCATTGCGTTTGGTTTTGTATTACGGGCTGTTGGCGGTGGAATAGCCATTCATGTAAAATTGACTCCGTGGTTTTTGCTTTGCACCCTGCTATTAGCATTATTCCTAGCTATCGGGAAAAGAAGATATGAGATCGGCCTATTAGTAGATAGCACGATTCAGCATAGGCAGGTTTTGAAACAATATTCCACCCAACTGTTAGATCAACTGAATAGTATCGTCGCCACTGCAGCTATCATGAGTTATGCACTATATACGTTCACGTCAGGCAAATCAATAGCAATGATGTTTACTATTCCCCTCGTCATCTATGGAATTTTCAGATACCTCTATATCATTCATATACGAAATCAAGGTGGTTCTCCGACAAAAATATTGTTTTCAGATAAACCGATACTATTAACCGTTATTTTGTATGGATTTTCAGTATTTGTAATACTAAGTAATTTTAATTGATCAAAGAACATTTGAGGTGCCGCTATGCCTGAAGACACAAATGCGTTGGTTGTTGCAGCATTTGATTTTGATGGAACAATTACCTATCATGATAGTTTCATTCCTTTTTTATGGTTTATATCTAAAAAAACACGTTTTATAACAGAAAGTGCTCATCTATTGCCTAAATTATTGGCCTTCAAATTAGGCCGGATATCAAATATAACGACTAAAGAGGCCTTTATAACGGCTTTTTTAAAAGGAAAAAGAATGGAAGAGATAAGAATATCCGGAAAAAAATTTGCCCGGACAGTGATTCCACGGTTTATTCGCCATGAAATGATGACAAGAATAGCATGGCATAAAAAACAAGGACACATTTGTGTCCTTATAAGTGCTTCTTTTGATTTTTATTTAGCGACCTGGGCCAAGGACAATGGATTTGATATGGTTCTATCCTCGCAGCTTGAGGTAGATCCCTGCGGAAAAATCACTGGAAAGCTTCTGGGATGTAATTGCTACGGGGCAGAGAAGGTCAGAAAACTTAACGAATGGCTCGGTGATCGTGCCGTAGAGTATCTTTATGTTTATGGCGATAGTCGAGGCGACTTGGAATTATTAGCTAGGGCTAATGAAAAATATTTTCGAGGTAAAAAATTAACCTAAGGAAAAAATGACGATGAAAGATCATTATTTATTACTTGTAGGGATTTCACTGCTGAATTTTTTAGGAATCACCCTATTCATTACGTGGGGAAGCCTGCTTCTAAACATCTCTATACAGTCCTATAGTATTATAATAAGTTTACTGTTATGTAGTTTGCTATTATGGAAGACACTACCTGGAAAGTCCATTTCAAATGTTGCTGAAAAAAAACGCGTCTTCAAATACATTATGGCAGAGTTATTAGCTTCGTTAATCATTTGTTTGCTATTAGCCGGTGCTTTTCATGACTTCTCTTATGATGGACAAAATTATCAGCAAGAAGCCCTTATTCGGTTATATCAAGGCTGGAACCCCTTTTGGGACCCTGCCTTAAGTGAGGATATTCCTTATTCTATCTGGATTAATTCATACCCAAAAGCTTTATGGTATTTTGGCACAGCAGTCTATCAATTTACAGGTCTTATTGAAACAGGGAAGATGTTTCAGGGGATATTGTTGCTTGGAACCTTATTCATTACATATTCAGCCTTAAAATTTTTTTTAAAGTCGAATGTGTTGTGTTGGCTGATTAGTTTGTTATTAGTAGCCAATCCCGTTGCAATAGTACAGTTTTTCACATTTTACGTGGATGGAGTCTTGTACCTATTACTTCTTGCACTGATTGCCCTGGGCTATGTAAGATATTTTCTGAGTAAGCAGGAGGAAGCAGACTGCGTCATACTGGATATTGGCATAGCCTTAGCAATCATCGTACTGTCAAATATTAAGTTTACGGGCCTAGTGTACGCCAGCCTTTTTTGTACAGGCTGGATTTTCTTCAACTTATTTAACAGGCAAAGAAAGACCCTATTGAAATTGTGTACTATTAGCCTAATAACCAGCTGCTTACTCGTAGGATATCACCCTTATATAACCAATCTGATTCATCATGGCCATCCATTTTGGCCACTTATGGGGAAAAATAGTGTTGATATCATAACGCCAAATGAACATCCCGACTTTTTAAAACAGAATCGCCTGACAAAAGTTATCTGGTCAACTCTGGCAACCGGACGGAATAATGCGGACTTTTCCCCAGCGCCTATGCCGGAACCGCGGGGAACACCGGAACTTAAAATCCCCTTCACCTTCTCTCAGTATGAATTAAAACTATATGAAAGTGCAGATACCCGAATTGGTGGCTTTGGACCTTGGTTTAGCGGAATTTTGATCTGTTCTGTTCTCTTAGGGAGCTTTTTAGCATTGCGCCACCAGACGACTCTACGTAATCACTTTGTATTCCTTATCACTGGACTATTGATATCAATACTCATCAATCCTGAAGCTTGGTGGGCACGTTATGCCCCTCAACTGTGGATGATTCCACTAATCATACTTATCTATGCCTGTTATATAACAGAGATTCAAACAAACCCTAAGCTGAAATACCTCACAAGCTTATTCCTGTGCATAGTTGTTATCAACAGTACCCTGGTAGTATTCCTATCAGTAAGAGAACAAATTTACAGTGAATATCAGCTACAGCGGCAGTTCAAAATAGTGAACGAATATATAGCTAAGAATCATCGCAGTGTGTTGATTGACTTCTCAACCTTTCAAGCCAATCGGAAGCGTTTTCAGGAAAAAGGGATTGCTTATATTGCCGTAGACGGAGGAACCCAACTGGATATTCCTTGTTTTCAATTGGCTGGCTCTCGCACTAAGGTATATATACCGGATCAGAATTTAATTAATGAACTAACAAAAGATGAATCCATTCCATAAACTGTCACTTGGACAAATCCTGCAAGATACCCTTACGTGTTCCATCTAAACTACGAAAGGACCGCTAACCAATGGTTAGCAGTCCTTTCGTAGTTAGATCATTTAATTAGAAGTGAACATCTAGTTGAGAACGAATCAATTTTCTTTTTGCATTTTGGTTCACTGCCCCATGACCATAATTGTAATCACCGCCGTTAGTCCCTGAAATATTTAATTTTTGGTCGGAATAAAAAGTTTCCCACTGGACATTTTTGTAAGGAACATAGACAACTCCAAGAATCCAGCCTTTCATATCCGATGGCAAAGAACCCCACTCATCATCATGAGACGCATCGCCATATTTTTCGAAATTGATCACTCTCAGATAAGCACTAAGGGAACCCGGTTTTTGGAGGTCAACTTGTTTGTAATCCAGTCTAAATTCAGTGCTGTGGTTAAAGTCATCTGCATTCGTTTTGGCATAAGTGGCAGTAACCTTCCAATCGGGACCCATTTTAGTACTCAAATCAAACGAACCCCATTTACTCATCATTTGTTTATCTTTATCATTGTTTCCAGCAACAACCAAATTGGCATTGAGATTAGGGAGTACTTCACTAACCAAGTTAACACCATAGATATTTGCATCGCGAGCAGTACTCCAAACATTACCCTTCGCATTAAGAGTTGGCTGTATGCCAAGATCCATTAAATCACCTTGATCGCTAGTTGGCCTTAAATTGAAGATACTCGCGTTAAGTTTTGGAGTAATAGCGCAATCCAGCTGTACACCATCAGCGACATGACCAAAAATAACATTTTGGAAACCATAGCCCCACCATTTTTTACCTAGTGTAACGCCGATATCACCAATCCTGCCAGTAGTCCAAATTCTTTGATATGTACCATACTGCTCATTATCTTGACCGTAAGAATTATTATGAGCCATATAATTGGCACGTGTCTCACTCTGGAAATGACCAGCCCATGTGTCATTCACTTTCAAGGTGCCTTCAAAATCCATGTAAAAATGTTTATTCACATTGTTGCTCATCCCATTGGAAGTATCACTGTCATATTTGCTCCGAACAAAACCACTGAGCATAACATTGTCGACTCTTTTATCCAATTTATCATACTTATCATTTAGCTTATCGATCTCTGTTGAATATTCAGCATCTAACTTTTGAATCAACGCTTTATCGGCATCATTGGCTTTTTCCATTTTTGTCATAGCTCTCGACACAATCATTGCCATTTCATAGCGACTCAAAATATGCTCGCCATGGTAGGTGCCATCTTGATAACCCTCGATAATACCGTCCTTAGCCAATTGACTGATAGCGTTATAACTCCAATGGTTCGCAGGAACATCCGAAAAAGTACTGTTACCGGCGGCAAACGATGTACCCGTAACGCCAAGAGCAAATGTCAAAGCTAATAAAGCACTTAAACCCTTTTTCATTTTTACCTCTCCTTATGATTCATTTTTTATGAATACATTTAAAACTCAATAGACATATATTAATCCCCCATAACTTCCAGCTTCATTTCCCGCGTAATGTAAACGAGAATATAATTCAGGCTTTAAAGCCTTGTGTTGGTACAATTTTACTTTGCTGTGTTTCAGCCATTTCTTCTTTCATTTTCGCTTTATCCCACATCTTAAAGAAGGGATAGTAAATGAGACCAGAAACTAGAAAACAACCAATTTGTAGTACTGATGCTTTTATATCGCCTGTATCCAAGAAAGCGTTAATAATGGGCGGCGTAGTCCACGGCGCGATGGCAAACATCTTGTCTACCAGGCCTGCATCGATGGCAAAATAAGCAATAGTAGCGGATATCATCGGCGCGAATATGAAGGGAATCATCAGCACCGGATTCATGACAATTGGCATACCAAAAAGAATGGGTTCATTGATATTAAAAAACGATGGGCCAATCGCAGATTTGCCAAGAACTTTTAGCTGTCTGGATTTACTAAGCATCAGTAACATGAACGCCAATGCCAGAGTCGCACCAGACCCACCAATCAAAGCATACACATCCCATAATTGATTACACATAATATTGGGAATAGCCTCGCCAGCTGCTTTGGCCGCGGCATTTTGCTGAGCTAAAGTTAACCATACCGGACTCATGACACCTTGGACTAAGGCAGCGCCATGAATACCTACGCACCATAATAACTGACAAAAGAATATGCAAAGTAAAAAGGCAGGCAAAGTACCACCCAGGCTAATAAGCGGTGCAGCAAGGATCTTATAAATAACACCTTGGATATTGGTTTGGCTCGTCAACAATATACTGTTTATCAACCAAACAATAGCTAAAGAAATAAAACCAGGAATGAGAGCCACAAAAGAACGGGTTACTGCTGGCGGTACGCCCTCAGGCAGCTTGAAAACCAGATTTTTTTTAACCATAAACCGATGTATTTCTACAACAAAGATAGCTGATAACATAGCCACAAACAAACCTTTACTCCCCATCCAGGATGATGTAATATTACCATCCTTAGCAAAAGGAGTCGCAAGCATAAAAGCCGCCACACTAAACAAAGAATTCTCCAATGGATCCATTTTATAGGAATTGGCTAATGAATAAGCAACAGAGAATGATGCCATCAATCCCATCAGCCCCATGGTGGCATTATTCACCGAACACAAATTATCCACATAGGGTTTAACCATGTCTGCCAATACAGGCACTGGAGGAAAAGCCAGAATAAGAAATAAAGAACCAATTAGTAATAAAGGGATAAGAGATACGATACCATCCCTGATTGCTTTTAAGTGCCGCTGTTCACCAATGCGCGCGGCAATAGGGGCATAATAGTCTTCCAGCCATTTAATAACTCCGTCCATCAAAACAACACTCCTTTACTTTTGATTTACTTACTGAATAACAGCCTTTTTCTTGCAAACCAATTACTGCTTGCCTAGCAGCACCTCTTTTCTTATAACTACTTATTGCTTGCCTACTTGCATTTATTGCAAGATACATACCAATACACAATAAAAGCCGTCCAAAGTATCTGAAAAGGCAGATAATTCACCGCAAAACATTCTATATTTTTCCATAGTGTTTTCTTCCATTAAATGTGTATTGGTGTGTATTATTCTCTGTATTACAAAGTACATAAGCTACTTATCAAAAAAGATCCCCTTACTGTAAAACAAAAAATTTACAGTAAGGGGATCTTTGCTAAAACCAACTCAAACAACGAAGATTTCAGTTCGCAGTATAAGACGCGTGTTTTTCATACATAAGAATCATTTCCTGGATCAAATCCTGTGCTAAAATGGCAGTCATCAGATGATCCTGGGCATGAATCAATAACAAACTCATTTCCTGCCTTGTTCCGCCCGCTTCCTGCTGAAGCAAATGAGTTTGAATGCGATGAGCCTCAACTAATTCTTTCTTTGCCTCAGCTATTCGTTCTCTTGCTTCGGGGAATTTCTCTTCACGCGCCATTCCCAGTGCCTCAAAATAACTGCTACGGGCATTACCGGCATGCAAGATGATATTAAAAGCCACTTGTTCAAGATCCATGCTATCCCTTCTTTCACGTCTGCTTAATTTTATTGCAGCATATTTAAAGCCTGATCTAAAACCTGCCTACCGTCCATCATACCATAACTCATCAAATTTATTACACTGTACTTTTTACCCCTGGACTTGGCTAAAACAGCAACATCCTTTTCCCGATATCGAAGTTGCGGTCCAATCAACACCACATCAAACCGATCAATATAATCCTGTAGTTCATCTATAGAACAGGCAAAAACATGCATCCCCTTCAATCCTCGCCTTTCCCCTTCAGCTACCATCTTGTCTACTAAGAGACTGGTAGACATACCTGATGCACATACTAGTATAATATTCATGTGAATCTCCTTTCTCATGCCTTTATTTAAGAACAACCATGCAGTGTAGAACTTTAGGATCTCGTGCGTTCCACAGCTTGCTCCTCTAACAACTTAGCTTTATCCCACACTTTTAGAAATGGATAATAAACGATAGCAGCCACTGAGAAATTAACGATCTGTAGCACGCTGGCCTTCCAATCACCCGTTACCAAAAAGCCACTAAAAACTGCCGGAGTAGTCCAAGGAACATAGGCGTAGGGTCTGTCTACAAGCCCTGTAGACAGAGCAAAATAAGTAAGCATGACACAAATTATCGGAGCAAAAATAAATGGAATCCACATCATCGGGTTCATGACAATCGGCATACCGAATAAAATGGGTTCATTAATATTAAAAATTCCCGGCCAAATAGCCATCTTTCCTAAAGCCTTCAACTGTTTTGATTTCACCACAGTAACCAATAGCGCCTCTAAGGCCAGCGTAGTCCCTGAGCCCCCAATAAGTACAAAGGACTCTACAAATTGTTGAGAAATAATATTGGGAAGCATTTCTCCAGCTGCTTTTGCCGCAACATTTTGCTGGCTAAGAACCATCCAAATAGGTCTCATAATGCCGTCAATCAATGCTGTTCCATGGATTCCCACACACCACAGCAGCTGCCCGGAAAAGATTGCAATAAACGTTGCATAAATATTCCCACCCAAATTAAGCAGTGACGCAGTAATGACTTGGTTAATCACTTCCTGGATAGACAGGTCGGTCGCATCTAACAGGATACAATTAAGCAACCATACTGTCACAACAATAACAAATCCAGGAATCAAAGCCGCGAAGGACCGAGCCACCGTAGGAGGAACCCCCGCAGGGATTTTAATGACGATATTTTTTTTGAGCATGATCCTCTGTATTTCCACTACCATCATTGCTAAAATAACAGCAACAAACAAGCCCTTGCTGCCCATGAGATCCAGATTAATATTTCCGTTATTAGTAAAAGGCGTAGCAAGTAAAAAAGCCGAAACACTGAACAATCCGGCAGCAAGTGTATCCATCTTATAAGAATTAGCTAGAGAATAAGCAGTAGAAAAAGCGACAAACAGTGCCATTATGTTAAATGTAGCATTGACCACAGTAAGCAAACTGGTGACATAAGGTTCCACCCATTTGGCCAGCCATGGAATAGGAGGAAAAGCCATAATCAAGAAAAAAGACCCTATCAGTAACAAGGGAATCGTAGCAACAATCCCATCCCGTAGTGCTTTCAGGTGACGCTGTTGTCCAATACTCCCCACGATAGGCATAAAATGTTCTTCCAGCCAGCGAACAAACCTGTTCATCTAAAACTCTCCTTTTATTTTATTGATAACTATCGCAAGCACCGTAAAAGCCAGGAAAATTCCTGGAAGGATCATTTCGAGAATCTTCTTTAGCCTGATGTGTATCAAAGATAGTAGATAAGTTTCACCACATTTTCATATTCGTGATCAGCCAAGTTAATATGGAAACTTTCTTCCAGGGCCTGCAAAGAGATTTCCACCACCTTACAGCTTCCGCCATATTGATTTCTATCCAATGGTTCAGTTCGTTTAGAATATTCAATAATTTCACCATGAGTCAATTTCTCAACAACACAGGCTAAATGCATAATTAAACCAATCCCCGCTTCTTCACTAAGCACAAGACTGTGCTTTTTTAATTCTAAGTAAAACGAATTCCATGCCTGCATAAACTGTTTCCCATCTATAGCAAGATTCTCACTAATTACATCCTGCATGAACTGCAATTGTTCCAAAACAAGTTCGTTGGGCAAAGAGTCCATTGCTGTCCCCGAAAGCAGCAGATCCAATTTACCTTCCACTAATTGCTTTGTGGAAATGTACTTCATTGTCTTATCGCGAGGCTTAATACTACTAACCACAGCAATTAGATTTTTTTCCTGACTAACTTTAGTCAGCTTGCGTTCGAAGTCTTCCATGTCACTAATTTCTATAGGGATCACATCCACCTTCCGTCCCTGCTCACATAATAATTTTTCAATCATATTTTTTAGCTTAATGGCAGTTCCTTTACCAGTAATACAAGCCGTCACAATCACACTGTCTTTCAACTGATGACTAAACGTATTCCCGTGCATACGCCCAATATAAGGACTAAGATTGGTCACGGCATAATAGATATCCTCTAAAGACATTTTCATCAATGCTTTGCGCGTCGCTTCCAACACCATCGGTGTACTAACCATTTCTACTGTTTTGATCGGTATCTCTGTGCGTTCATAAATCATATCGCCAAACATCACGAGTGATCCCATATCAACAAGCATGATAATACCATGTCCCTCGTTATGCAATTCAACTAACTTAGTAATCTCCTCCAGGGCAATTTCCGTTCTTTGATCAAGAGGCATATCATAACCCACCACATACTTTTCTCCCAATAATCGATTAGCCACTTCCGCCATCGAGGTAGCTGTACTTGCACCATGCATAGCTACAATCACCCCGACCCGACCGGCTTCTGCCTTCCCTAAATAATCGTCAAATACGAGAAACATTGTAATAAAACCAATTTCAGACAGCGAAGCCTGTACCCCAAAATATTTTTTCATCATCGAACTAAAATAATTGGCGACGGAATATTCACGGGAATATAGCTTTTGTATTTCTGCTAGGTGAGGGTTTAAAATTTCCTTGCCTTCTCGAATACGTTCTAACGTGCTGGAAATATGAATACACATACCAAATAAAATTTTATCGTTATACTGCCGTTCTAATTTTTCTGCGGCATACTGCAAGAATTCCTGTGTAACCTCCACGACCTTTCTGTCCACTATTTTATATAACTCCTCCAAATTACTTTG
The DNA here is from genome assembly GCF_018835585.1 of Pelorhabdus rhamnosifermentans. Classification (NCBI taxonomy): domain Bacteria; kingdom Bacillati; phylum Bacillota; class Negativicutes; order Selenomonadales; family Sporomusaceae; genus Pelorhabdus; species Pelorhabdus rhamnosifermentans. The sequence goes on along the minus strand of NZ_JAHGVE010000002.1, from coordinate 159,648 downwards.
CCGAAATTTAGACATATACTTCTTGATATAAGTATCCATGTCCAAACTCATAATCAACTGAATATCTTCTTCGCTAAGCCCCTTTGATTTCAGGTTCATCATTTTTTCTTCCAACACTTCATATATATTGTCCGTATGAGTGTCTTCTACAGAAAAGTACGAGTCCTGGGATACCTGAAAAACAATTCCTCTTGTCACTCCAATCTTATCCAGTTCTCCCCGATGCTCTTTATAATTGACAAACCCCTGGCGGATATATTTAGGCAAATCTTCGCTCCGTACTTTAAGCATTTTCTCCTTACTACCTACATAATCTAAAAAAGCCTTCGCACAACTAAGCTTAATATCGCTTTTCAACTGACCAATATTATTAACGCAATCATAAAGTAAAAAAGCTCTTAAGGAATTCTGAGAAATTCCAATGGGGACTTTCAAACACAGGGCTTCCCTTTGAAAAAAGCACTTAATAAGTTCCCAACGTTCGCTCATGGATCGCTCTCTGATAGAAGGCAGCTGGATGATCATAGGAATTCGGCGGGTAAACGTTCTGAGCAGAACAGAATCCGTATTTTCCGTTGTAGCACAGATAATCAGTATTTCAACCTTTTGATGGGCCTCGATTTCACCCATGCTCCGAAATGCCCCTTTATCAATCAAATAAAATAGCATTTCCTGCCCCTCCGGAGGCAAACGATGTACTTCATCCAAAAACAGAATGCCATGATTCGCTTTTTCTACTAAACCGATCCGATCCCGTTCCGCTCCGGTATAACTGCCCTTTTTCACACCAAATAACTGGGCTAACAGAAGTTGCGGATTGTGAGCATAATCCGCGCAGTTAAATTCAATAAACGGCGCGTTGGCCTTCAATCGCCCAATATCCCGAGCATAACGAAAAATAGCCTCAGCAAACATCGATTTACCAACGCCAGTCTCGCCAAGAAGCAAAGTATGCAAACCTAATGGCGGATACATAATAGCTGCTTTAGCTTGTTGAATCGCGTTTTTCAGACTTTTATTCGCACCAATAATATCATCCAATATGGAACACGAAATAATATCATCGGTCTTTCTGATAGGATCATCCACTATTTTATACAAGACGGGCTTGCCTTCTATTTTCTCTAGTCTTCCCGTTTTTACCAAATCATTTAAATCGCCAGAAGCATTTGAACGCTGAATACCTAACCGAGAAGCCACCGCATCAGTGGATATGCCCGTCCTCTGACCTTGCTCTACATACTGCTTCTCGCATAACTCCTTGACCATTTCAAAAACATGCTCAATTCGCTTCATTCGTTGCGCCACCTTTAATAAACTCACTAATTTTCATTTTCAGGTTTTTCATAATTATTACATTTGTCATAAAAGCAAAAAAAACCTGCTTTTGATGAGCGATAAATATGGATCATCAATTCAAAAGAAACTGTCGCATTCACGATATAAATTTATCGCTGGTGACAGCTCTTTTCTTTCTTTTACAATTTCTCAAATTCATATAATGTAATTTGAAACAAAAAGGGCACACAAAAGCAGAGGACCATTTTCCTCAACTTTTTGTGTGCCCTTATACTGTTGTAAATGTGGATATTTCTGAACAATTTCAAGATTAATGAATAACTCCGTCTTGCTATATGTAAAATTTATTAGAAATAAGTCTCGTATAAAAAAACATTTATAATAATTCCATACTATATATAATAAATCGACAATTTAATTTATAAATTGTCAATTTATATAAAGAAAAGTGGAAAAATAGATCTATTTTTGTCAAATTAGTAATTTTTAGGTCAATTGACATTTATTTCATAAGTGATATACTATGAATTGTTTCAACATGTGAATAAGTATAGTAGCTCCTAGCGCTATATACCGTTACAGGCGGTCATGTTCCTATTGAAAGATTAATTGATCTCCAAAAAATTTAATTAGTAAGCTGGTGATTACTATAACAGATATTAACGCTTTATGTATTATCCTTCCCGGCTTTCATATACCAATCGAAAAGTATATGAATCTTAAAAATGAAATGATAAGCAAAGGATTGGAATGCGAGATTCTCGGGATGGAATTGGATGGATGGGTAGGCATTAAAAAAGTCGAACAAGATTTTTATCGTCTCTGTAATCAAAAAGAAAAAATAGTGCTTATTGGTCATTCCGAGGGAGCTTCGTTAGCAATATATTTAGCATCCAAAAGCAATAAAGTTAAAGGATTAGTTGGTCTTTCTTTATCTTTTCTATCCTTTGAGTTGATTAAACAAGGTTTCAAACATGTTATTACAAAATCCCAAGTACGCTATATAAATATTATACGAAACATTTATTTAAAATGGTTATCACTATCTCTACTACAAAAAAAGGCTTTACCCATGCTACTAATTTATGGGAATAGAGATGTGATAATACGAGAACCGGAACGTAAAAATATAATCTCATCAATTAAAACGCCTGTTATCTCCAAAACTATAGCGGGAGGGCACAATTTTATGATTGGAAGGAACGCTAAAAAAGTAGCAAATGATATATATAATTTCATGCAAACTGAAGTTTTTTATGCAAGCATTAGCTAGGTATGTAACAATTCAACTTTATCGCACAAATTTGGCAAGTAAGTGTTGATAGAATTGGGGAGTTCAGCACACCTTAATTTTGAGAAGGTAACACTATAGAAACAAATTTGCGTTAGCGAAAGGAATGATTGTTGACATGATACAAGAGAAGATATTTCAAGAAGATGTTTCAAGATTTTTCTCAAGCAGAAGGAGTGTACGAAAATATCTTAATACAGAAATAGCTTCAGAAGATATAATGAGTATTTTGACAAGTGGAATATGGGCTCCTAGCCCGGGAAATGTACAACCTTGGCGTTTTATTATTATCAATAAGAAAAATTCAATTAATAGGTTAGCATATTTAATAACCGAAAATTTGCACTCTAGAAGGCAGACGGCTGAAGAAAATAATTGTTTTAATAATGTTGCTTTAATTAGAGCTTCTGGTAAGTATGCACTAGCTTTTAAAAGTGCTCCCCTGATCATTGCTTTGGTTGGAAAAAGCTATAAAAAATCGCCAACGGGGAGATTATTTGGTGCATTTTTTCCTGACAAAGATGTTAACACCGTAATACGAGAAGAAATGATTAAATGTGTTAGTATGGCTGCTCAGAATATGCTACTTTGCATAAATTATCTTGGTTTGGGTGGATGTGCTTTAAGTGCACCTATATACTTAGCTGGTCGGAAAATAAGTGAAGAATTACAGATTGGTTTAGAAGAAGAGCTCGTGTTGTTAATTTCAGTCGGTCACTATGAAAAAGGTCAAACTGAAAAACGATTTTCTTCTAGAAAAAAACTTGAGAATGTAGTGAGCTGGCTTTAGCGTAAAAAACAACTTGAATTAAAGAAAGGGTGTCTATCCAGTAGCGTATCAATTTTATAGAGATCAGTTGGATTATACTTTCACCATTAACCAACATGTGATATATAGCACAGTATCCTTGCGATAGCGACATGGCTTTTTTTTTTGCCTCTTTGTTGTTTTCCGATCTTGCGAAAATTCATATACCACTTGAAAATATAAAACAATACGCAATGCTGATATCCTTGCCATTGAAAAGATGACAGTGTCTTAAATTAGCAATAATTAGTTCCTTGATACTACCTGCCTAATCCATCAGTAATTTCAGGGACTAGCGGTTCGTTCAATACTCATTTAATATGAATGTCAACAAGAACCGACATGCCGGGTTTAAGCAACGTTGGTTCCGCATCAAGCGCTCGGATTTTTACCGGTAGCCGCTGGGTCACCTTCGTAAAATTCCCAGAAGAACCATCATCAGAAGGCAATAGAGCAAATTGCGATCCGGTAGCCGCTCCTACCGCTATTACTTCACCGTGAAATGTTCGTCCTGGATACATATCAACCGAAAAATCAACTTTTTGCCCCTCACATACTTTCCCCATATAAGTTTCTTCAACATTAGCCATCACCCAAACATCACCCAAGTCAACTACGCTAAACATCGTTTGCCCAGGAACAACATATTGTCCGGAATTTACAGATTTCAAAGCAACAATGCCAGATATCGGTGCCTTAATCACCGTATAGTCCAACTGCATCTGAGCATTTTTTAAAACCGCTTCCGCTTGCTCAACCTGCGCTGTGGCAACTTGGATATCTTCTGTGCGCGGTCCCTCCGCCAGCAGGCTGTACTTTTGCACAGCAGTATCGTAATGAGCTTTGGCAACTGACAGAGCAGAATACGCCTTGTCGCACTGCTGAGCCGATATAGCACCTTGCTTATTCAAAGTCTCAGCTCGGTCATAATCTTTTTGATCGTTATCCAGTGTAGCCTGCGCTTCTGCCACAGACGACTGTCCTTGCAAAATCTCTTGACTGCGATTACCGGCTTGCAATGCGGCCAATTTTGCCCGCACTGACGACAAATTGGCTTGGGCATTGGCCACTTGGACTTCAAAGTCACTTTTTTCAATAACGGCAATTACTTGTCCCTCTATAACTGAATCGTCTTCATTGACCAACACCTTTTCAATCCGCCCAGATAGTTTAGAACTGACACTGACAATGGTTCCTTTTACCCGGGCATCATCCGTAGAAACAATGCGATTTATCTTGATCCACCACCAGGCAAGACCAACCGTCAAAACAACACCCAACAGTCCAACAAGAAATATAATCTTTTTTTTTGTGATTTTTGATCGTTTTTCTTCTGACATGATTAACACCTCTCTGCTTGGAAAATATTGTAGTTTTACACCCTCGTCTTGGATGGCAACAGCAACGATAGAAAACCCATTCCTAATGCAATAAGCGACATGATAAAAAATACATCCTGAAATGACAACACTGCAGCATTACGAGCTGTCAGTTGCGCAAGAATTAATTTAAATGCGCTGTATTGCTCAGGCCGAGGAAATCCTTCACCGGTAAATACACCCATGGTCGCTTTAGTAATTTGCGCAGCATCCATACCTTGCGCTCCCCAAAGGCTTTGGAGTAATTTATAAATATGATCCTCGGCGTGCATATTAGGATTTATATATTCACTGAGATTCTGCTGGTGAAAAACTTCCCGATTGATCAGCAGCGTTTCGGGAAAGACCACTCCAATGCAGCTTCCTATGTTTTTAAAGAGATTAAACACGCCGGAACCAACTCCCACTTTATCACGGGATAAAATAGAAATAGCCGAAGAACTAAGCGGTGACATCATCAGTCCTAAACCAATTCCCATGATGAGCAGACGAATAAAAAATTCTTTGTGCCCATAATGAGGATTAATAAAACTGAACATATACAGGGAAAGAGCAATGATAATCATTCCAAGAAAAGTCGGGATTCTGTTTCCCAGCAAATCGGACATTTTACCACCAACAGGTGCAAAAATAATAACTGCCGTTGTTAAAGGTAATAACTCAATACCAGCATAAACAGGACTATAGTTAAGAATGTTCTTAAGAAAAAATGGTAATAGGAACATAGCGCAATAGAAAGCCATATAACAAATAAAGTTGAGGATATTAGCAATACTGAACCCAAAATTAACAAATAGAGTCAAATCAACAATGGGGGACTCAACATACTTCTCAACCAGAATAAAAGAAATAAATGAGGAAAACGAAAGATAGAATAGCACTCTGATATACAGCGAATCCCATCCTTCTTTTTGCCCCTGGTTCAGTGTCAATAACAACAGAGCAAGACAAACTGTCAACAAAAAGGCGCCAACATAGTCAATTTTTGTTTTGACACTGGCCTTAGTAGATGGAATCAAAAAAAAGGCCATAAGTAAGCCGATAATAGACAACGGAGTAATCGAGAAAAAAATTGATTGCCAATTAATATGATCGATCAGATATCCGCCTATTGTAGGACCCATGGCACTGCCGGCAGCAGCCATGGCACCCCAAATGCCTAGAGCCTGTCCGCGCTGTTCAACCGGAAATGTAGCAGCAACAATAGCCATGGCGTTAGGTAAGATCATGCTGGCGCCAATTCCTTGGACAACGCGGGACACTATCATGAATGTGGCAGAAGCGGACATTCCACAGAATAGTGATGCAATAGTGAATAATATCAGGCCGATAATATACAGTTTCTTAGCGCCAAACTCATCCCCGAATTTTCCTGTCAACGGTAGTAAAGCTCCATATGGCAGCATATAACTCAACGAAACCCAGACAACGGAATCTAAATTTAAATTTAGCGCCGCCATAATGTTCGGCAAACCAATATTAACACAACTGCTTACATATGCAGTAAGCACCGTTCCCAAACAAACAGTAATCAGTAATAGATATTTTCGAGCCACAAAAAACACCTCGATTATCAGCATCATGTATGTTTGTACTAACTAACATGCATGACAAAAATTTTATCTCGCTATGCCACGAGCAAAAAGTCGGAGACTATCTTCAAATGATTCATTGTCAGCTTGAGAAGGAGGCTCATTTCTAAGTATGACTCTGCTGATAAAAAAACCAAAACAAAGCCACAGTAAGCTACTCGCCTGGATCCCTGAATCTCCTTTCACGACCTTATCACGTCGTTGCATAGTATCGAAATATTCGGTTAAACGTGTGCGGTTCATAAACCGACGCTTATCCACAGTATCATTAATTTCGGGAATGTTGTTCGCCTCATGGAAGATAATCTGGATAATTTTCAGATTATCAAGTAAAAGGCAAAGGTAGGCTTGAGCGATAAGCTGTATATCGTTTTCCAAGTTTCTGCCTAATTTGCCGGAGGTAAAGAGTTCTTCCAAATAAGACGGAGGTTTGGCACAGACTGTCAGCGCCTCCAGCAACAGTTTTTTCTTGCTTTGAAAATGACGGAATACAGTTATCTCACTAACTCCCGCCGCTTCCGCAATTTGTTTAGTCGTAACTTCTTTAAAACCCATTTTAGCAATTAAATCAATCGTCTTAATTATTATTTTTCCTTTGGTATCTAGTTCTGGCTGCAGCATGCTCATCCGAATCTTTCCTTTGCTAAAGTATGTTTGTACTTACTAACATATTTAGTATAGACATTTTTTTCCTTGACGTCAATACGTGGCAGCGGAGTCAAAAATTACACCCTGCCCATAGTACGGCACTAAAAGATAACGCAAAAAATGGGGAAGGATAATCCCTGTTAAATGAAGAAAGGATTAAACGATATAATCCTATCCATTTCATTAAAATATTCGAAAGGAATATATAAATGAAGAAAAAAATTGTCATTGTCTCATTTACTTTCTTGTCTATACTCCTATTCGTTGGATTTATTATAAAGAATAATTACTCATCCCAGACTCTTCCACCAGAACCTATCGTTTCAGAACCAACGACAGAAACAGTTCTTCCCACTTCAACTAACAATATTCAAACCAAAGTAGCAGAACCCGCTTCCGCGCCTGCTGAATCGGTTTCTCAATCGCAGCCTCCAGAAAACACGCTAACCGAGTCGTTGAACATTACGCCTGGTAAAATACCGCCCCCAGATAATCCGCCTCAAAACTTGGCCGATTATAACTATTCGATTAAAAAAGAGGAGAAAAAGAATTTCGAACTTGCACCTGGGGTGACGGTAAGTAAACGGACTGTTCACATTAAATTAGATCATGATAGTGATAATATTATTGATATTCAAAAAAATTCCCCCAATGTAACATGGAAAAGTAAATTTTAACCACTGCATAAAAACCTGAGTCAATATAAACCGACTCAGGTTTTTATGTAAAGGAAAATAGAATTAGTCTACCACCGATGTATGCAATTGTAATATCTTTTACTAAGTCCTCACAATAATTGATGTAATTCCTGCGCAATATAGAGTTATTTTTTAATTGTTGATAAGCGAGAATACCTCAGCTCTGGTCTTATCATCTTTTCTGAATAATCCACGGACTGCTGATGTAACAGTTTTTGAACCTGGCTTTTTTACTCCCCTCATACTCATACATATATGTTCAGCTTCAATAACAACAGCCACTCCTTTCGGATTCAGGCACTCCACAATGATATCCGCAATTTCTCTGGTCAAACGTTCTTGAAGCTGCGGACGCTTAGCCACACTCTCTACTAATCTTGCCAATTTACTCAAACCAGTTATTTTACCATTCGACGGAATATATGCTACATGGGCTTTGCCGAAGAAAGGGACAAAGTGGTGTTCGCACATGGAATAAAACGGGATATCTTTCACTAAGATCATCTCATCATGGTCTTCGTTAAAATGTACCTCAAGGTACTTTCTGGGGTCTTCTTCTAATCCACCAAATATCTCATCATACATCCTCGCTACACGGTCAGGTGTACCTTGAAGTCCTTCCCTTGCAGGATTTTCTCCTATTGCTTCTATGATCATTGCTACTGCTTCGCGAATTTTTCCCTGATCTATCATTGTCGTCTCCTTGTAATCGGGATATTATCATTACTTTTTATGGTTGTCCTGTTAGTAAAAAAAATCCTCTTTAAACATCGAACTAGGATTTATTTTAATTGAACTCAGATTAATGCTTTAATCACTTTTAGTGCATCGTTCAAAGAACGTACATCATGCGTACGAATATAGTCTACACCCATATAACTTAAATAAATTTCTGCTCCTAAAGTAGCTGATCCTCTCTCATTTACTTTGCGATTGGTAATGTTTCCCAAAAAATGATTTTCGAGAAACTCCAACAAGGATTGGTAAATTAAAATATTCCTTCAATTGTTTTATATTTTTTAAAACATAAATTGGAGATTCAGGATTAGCTCCTAAGAAAAATCCCATCCCCGGATCCAAAATCATTCGTTCCAATGGAATACCTGAATCTTGAAGCACTTTAATACGTTCGATAAAAAAAGCGACCATTCCCTTAAATACTTTTTCAGGTTCAGTCTCAATAACTGTAGCCGGACCAAAACGTTGGATGGAATGCATTATAATAAGTTTACAATTAGATGCTGCTAAATCAGAATAAATTTCAGAATGAGGGAATCCTTGAATATCATTTAAATAATGAACATTATTCTTTAAAGAATATTTTTGAACTTCAGGCTTAAAAGTGTCTATCGAAATTGAAATATTTTGCGATAGCAAAGAATTAACGACGGGTTTTAAACGATTAATTTCTTCTTGCGGCTTCACTTTTTTCGTTTCAGTATTACTAGAAGCGGCCCCTAGATCGATGATATCAGCGCCATCTTCCACAAGCTTAAGAGATTTTTCTATAGCTTTGTTTTGCATCGAGATAAAGTCCGCCATCCGAGAAACTGTCCTCAGTAATATTAAAACTCTCCTCCTTTAAATATCATTTATGTATTTATTAATTATCTATTCTGCCATTTTCTTAATCTAAACCTGTCTTTTTATCCAGCATTGCAAAAAAAAGCAGACTATCTGGGTCATTCGCCCAGACGGTCGGCCTTTTCAGTCATACTCCCTTGTGGTCATCCACATCCGTCAGTAATATGACTCTTAAACATTAAATTACACTCAAAATGTCTTTTTGTCAACGTAAAATCAAAATAGCAACCCCAATTTATTTCAGTAGTGGCGGATTCACATAAGAGCTTCTTCGCAAATGATGGAAACCACCAATCAAGAACAAGTCGAATTAATTTGTTTTCCAGAACTGCAGTTATCTTGAAAAAATGGAAAAGTCAAGAAGCAAACTTGTATTGGTACGAGAAATCATCTTCACCAGCTTTGATTATTACATAAAAAACAGTGTGAATCAAAATCATGTAACACGCTATACCAAGAATTGGCGAAGTTGCTGTAAAAAAGGTTAGGCATAATGGCTATTGTAAGCGAATTCATACTTAACTTTGCCAAAATTTTTTTATCACTGTAGCAGCCATGAGTGATTTATTTTCCTTCCTGCGCCGTAAAAAGGAAAAAGCTGAACAAAAAAATCATCAGATATTTCACAATAAAAAGTAGAGTTAAATTGTAATATTTAAAGTCCACATCAAGATTTTTACAACAACGTAATCAAAATCCAATCCAAAGCCTTCGCATCATCCCCTCCAATACCGTTGCCGCCTGGCACTAGTAAAACAATTTTCCAAAACGTAGAATCAATGGCCCAATTGCCGAACTTCAGGTAATCAACAGAAATTTGGTATGTCCCGGGCTTCTTCGGATCAGAAGCCTTCCATTGCCCAATACGACACTTCAACTTTTAGCAGAAAAAACAGGAATATCCCGAAGTAATTTAAACAGATATGAGAAAGATGAGGTTAAGCCGTCAGCTGATTCAATCGTGATTCTCTGTGATCTCTATAACGTATCAACTGATTGGCTATTAAGAGGAATTGAACCTCAAGCACAAAAAGTCGAGGCCATTTCTGACCCCGACTTAAAAGATATGACAGATATATTAAAGAACTTAATGGAAAGCGACGATTCCGATCTACGCGGTTGGACAAAAATACAGTTTAAGACCACATTTAAAGAATACTACGCCACTCACAAGGAAAAAAAGCCGTGATAAGGATATGCGAAAATTCCAAAAAATACGCATGAAAAAACACCTGCTAATGAGAAATAGCAGGTGTTTCTTTATAAAATCATACCGTACCTCATGAAAAATCCTTTTTAATTGCCAATTCTGCGATATTAATACTTTATTCTTATATTGTTTCCGTTAGATTTTTCCACTTTCTAATCTTAGTTCTAAAACTTTTAAATGGCGCAACCGAATTTATATGTACCCATTTCCACATCGGCCAATTTGCGCGTGTTACTGTCCACTTGCGTACATTTGGCGTAAATAGTTCTTCGTCACTCAATTGACCAATCCAGTCACACCACATTTCGATGCTTTCCTTAAACAAATTTCGTAATTCCTTTAGTGAATATCCACTGTATTCAGCATAAAAAGATTGATAAAGCTGCCCCAACTGGTTCCACTTATAGTCGCGGGAAGGAGTAACAACCTCCTTTCCATTCAACTCATCATTTTCCCATCCCATAATAAGATTTAACCAGCCAAGCTGATATACTATCATTTCTTGTGGTGTCTTATCCACTTCTTTAATTCGGATATCTTTTTTTTCTTCTAGAATTTCATCAAATTCTCTATCAAAAAGCTGATAAGTCTTTTTTATAGCATCAATCAACGCAACTTTATTATCGTATTCTTGCACTATCACACCTCAGTTTTATCTATTCTAATTAGGTTGAATTTGATACTTAAAATGTTTATACATCAATGATCCGGATAATATTAACGTTAGCATTTCTGCAACAGGTACAGTTAACCATATGCCTTTTATACCAAATATCTGCGGCAACATAACAATGCCTATACCTATCCATACTATGCCTTTACTTAAAGCAATTAATCCCGAACTCTTGGGTTTACAAATAGCGGTGAAATAACCTGATGAAACGACATTCAATCCATTTACTAGAAATGCGAAGGTATACAGTCTCGCACCATACACAGCAAAGTTGAAAGCTTGTTCATGATTCGCATCTAAAAATATCGCAATTATTTCTCTAGCAAAAATGGATATAACGGAAAACAATCCTACACCGATGATTATTGCCGAAAAACCAGCAAGCTTTAATGCTTTTTTTACACGCTCTATTTTACCGCTACCATAATTATAACTAATGATAGTACCAACGCCATCTGATAATCCAATCAGTATATTATTTCCAATAAAAGACAAGTAGCTAATAGCTGTAAAGGCGGCTACGCCAACTTCACCTACATAATGCATAAGCGTAATATTAAATAGGAATGTTGTAACACCCGTGCCTATCTCCGATAACCCTTCCGATGAGCCATTATAGATAACATTACAAGCTAATGATTTCTTAAAATTTCCTTTAAATAATTTTAAAGTGGTTCTTCCCATTATAAAAGGGAGTATAGTCATAACAAATGCAATACTATAGCCTAAGCCTGCAGCCAAAGCAGCCCCTTTAATTCCTAGTCCGAGTTGTACAATAAATAAATAATTAAACATCATATGGCTTATAACAGCAATAACTAGAGCTAGCATTGAATATACAGGTTTCCCCATTAATTTTAACACATAATCTAAAACAAACATTACCCCTAAAAATGGTAAAAATAAACTTTCATAGCTAATATAAGTTATTACCATTGGCATTAATTGCTCATTTGCCCCCAAAAAAGCAGCTATCTGTTTTGTAAAACCAATCGCTATTACTAAAAATAACAACGATGCTCCTGACATGAAACTAAGCGACGTTTTAAATGTGTCACTCGCCTCTTCTATGTTGCTTTCACCTAATTTTTTACCTATAATACTCTGTGTTCCAATACCTATTACCACACCAACCGCAATCATTAAACTAAAAAAAGGCATAGCAATATTTACACTTGCTAAAGCATTAACTCCAATATAATGGCCAACAAAAAAGCCATCCACAATTGTGTTTAATCCTAAAAATAACATCCCAGAAATCGCAGGAATACTGTATTTTAGAAATAACGTAGCAATCTTTTCTTCACCTAATATTTTTTCATTCATGCTTATCACCCCAATAAGATGATAAACCTTAGAGCTACTCCAAGGTCAATGATTATTAATTGCAATCCAAACTTCATAATAATCAAGACCATCTTTATGAGAGCTTGCCATGTATCTTCCAATCATGGGACCATTTACTTCTCTACCTTCTTCTTTTAAATATTTCAAAGCTTTATTCAATGTATTATTTTCTTGTTCTGAGTAGCTTGTTCCTACTATTGTATATAAGTAATTCACATCATGTAACGATGAAAGTTCCTGTTGTTCTGAGAAGTCCAGCATACACAAATTCTCTTCATCAATACTAATACCCACTTGTGCCGATAAAAAATTCGGATTTTTCAGAAGCTTTTCTTGTGGAACTAACAGCGTATATCGTATGCGGTCAACTATCCAATCCTCTTTTTTATATTTACGAATCATAGTAACTAGATCATCCGCCTGGTTGCCAATAAGTTTGTATTTAAAATCAGGTGCAGAAACAATCAAAAACTCGCCTAATCGCTCTTCACACATTTTATATTGAAAAGCAACTTGGGTAATCATTTTCTTTAGCTTAATTAATTCCTGTATCCTCTTTTCAACGATTCTTTGATTTTGATAAAGTCTATTTTTAATATCGCCAACATCCATTTTCGTTATAATCTGCTTAATATCTTTAACAGATAGCTCCATATTACGAAAAAACACTATATCCATAAGGACTACAATTTCGTCATAGGAATAATATCTATATCCATTGTCACCATTTTTGTGCGATGTAAGTATACCAATCTTTTCATAATACCGCAAAGTATCAGTCGATACGTCGAAAAGTTTTGCTACCTCACCTATAGTCCATTTCTCATTCATTTCTTATTAACCCGCCTTCACAACTACATTTTTACTACTAGTCCGTTCATAATACTTCTATAGCTATAGTATACAATAAAGAATTCATTCTAAATATCTCCTATGCAATCTGCATTAAATCCGTCGGCATTTCATTATCCCAGTACAAACCATTGAAAAACGCAGTTTTTGGTTTCTGAATCCATTCCATATGTTATCTGGCTTCTAGCCTATTTACTTTGGATAGAAAATTACTATCGTTGCTATCAGCCGCTTAGTTCACAACATTAGCTAGCATCAATTTCATCACCAGTCTATCTTCGCCCTCACCATACTCATTGGGTCTGAAATCCGTAGACAAGAATCCAAACTTACTCTCATAAAGCTTAACTGCTACAATATTATTCCGTTCCACGGTGAGTTCCACTTCTTTAATATTTTCTTTCGATAAAGCGTTAAAACTGTCTCGAAGTAGTTCAGCCCCTACACCTTGACCACGGGATTCTTGGGATATTGAAACCCCGATCATGTACGCCTTTTGAGGATTGTCCCAATCCAACATATACTGGACTACACCAATCACTGCTTCGTCTTTGCGAAATGCATATACACGGCCATGCCTTATGAGCGGTACAAGATGCCAAACATTCATTCCTCCTTCGCCAAAAGCTTCTGATTCTAACTGAACTAAACGCTCAATAAGTTCAGTTTCAGTTGTTCGCACCAGTTCAATCATGGGTTCCTCCTGTAAAACGTTTTTCCACATACTTTGAATCACTGACTGAAAGCACGCCGGAATAGTTTAGCGAAAAGTCAATCTCGCCACCAACCTTGATCTCTTGTTCAGAATCGGTAATATCAATGATCAAATGATCACTACTAGCTCCCAAAATCATTAAATTGCCGTCAATAAGACGAATTCCTTCAATATTGACATCTTGTTTTCCCATTGATATAATGGCTCTTTTTCTAATCCCTATATCTGTGAATTCGGGAATATTACCAAAAGCATCTCTACCAATAGTCCCTGTCGGTATTGATGGCTTGGAATTCACCTCAATCACCTCCGCTCGTAGGCGGAATGCGTCATGGTGAAGCCATGGGATTCTTCTATTATGGGTTGTATCGGTACCTAACAATATCCCTTCACCAATCCGTAACTGATTTACCCCGGCAGGAACTTTATGATTTTCCACCAGAAACAAGGTAGATGTTCCCCCACCTGAAATTATCTCAAGCCTACATCCTAATTGATTTTCAACAGCATTTCCCAATTCAACCAGCATCCCTAGATTTTTAGGACTAGGCAATATGCCACCAAAACATCCCATGTTTGTCCCTAATCCTGCTAGCTTTATATCTTTAAAACAAGCAACCCGCTTTGTAATATCAAGCACATTTTCTTGCAATACCCCTTCCCGAAGATCGCCGACATCAACCATTAAAATCACTTGATGGATTTTGTTTAATTTTTTCGCTGCCCGCGCTAATGCCTTGATTACAGTGATTTCCGAATTAATACTTGAATCAGTATACTGAACAACACTTTTAATATTACTTAAACTGGGAAGCCGCAGCAAAGTGATTGGCTGCGTAAAGCCTCTTTTCCTAAGTTCAATGATGTTCTGCATTCTAGCATCAGCTAGACCAACAACCCCCCCTTTCACCATGGCAGTGACGATCTGGTGCATAGCACTAAACCCTTTGGTAACACCAATGACTGCGATCCCGTGTTGTTGACATTTTTCTACCACCTGAACGGAGTTATCCTTAATTTTTTCTAAGTCAATATCAAGAATTGGGCGACCACGCATTTAAAACACCTCTCCTCCTTCACCTGCAACCTATTCCATGATTGGGCAAAAGCATTATCTCCACGCTTTTGAAGATATTCAGGAGTTCTTTGTAACGTCCTTGATTTCATCACTAATATCAGAGTTGAAAATATCAAATACCCTGCTTCTCATTAAAAATTATTTGTGCTACTAATTCGTCATATAATATTGTTCCATGAAAAGAAAAAAAACTGCATGGGAATGTAATCCTGTGCAGCATTCGGGAGTACAATAGATACTGTAAATGCTTTAGCAAAAAAATCTGGAGCTAAAACAATCGCATTAACAAATTTTAAAGCTGAATTTATATCTAAATATGCGGATAACGCTTATACTAGGGATATAGTAACTGCATTCTATTGAAACAAGGATTTATCGCAATTGGTTATTGTAGATATGCTTTATAAATAGGGAGGAAAAAATGACTAATTTCGGGGTAGTTGGTACAAGTTGGATTACTGAAGAATTTATCCGTTGTGCTTCACTAACAGGTGAGTTTTGCTTGCAGGCAGTGTATTCCCGTAAAGAAGAAAAGGCTAGGGCATTTGCAGATAAATATACGACAGTGAAAAATTTTTTTACAGATTTGGGTGCAATGGCAAAAAGCCCGCTAATTGATGCCGTATATATCGCCAGCCCTAATTCATTTCATGCAAAGCAAGCTATTATATTTATGCTTCAAAAAAAGCATGTACTATGTGAAAAGCCAATAGCCTCGAATGAAAAAGAACTGTCAATGATGATTAATATTGCAAACAAGAATCAAGTGCTTCTCATGGAAGCTATTAAGACTACTTTTTTGCCTAATTTCCTCGGTATCCAGGAATCCTTGCCCAAGTTAGGCAAAATAAGAAAAATTCTCTTTAATTATTGTCAGTATTCTTCTCGATACGATGCCTATAAGGCAGGTAAGCACGTAAATACCTTTGACCTGAATTTTTCCAATGGATCACTAATGGATATAGGAATCTACTGCGTTTATCCAATTATTTATCTCTTTGGCAAACCAAAGAAAATCATTGCTAACGCAGTAATGCTGGACTCGGGTATTGATGGTACAGGAAGTATTACTCTGAAGTACCAAGACTTTGAAGCTATAATCTCTCATTCGAAAATTTCTAACTCCTACATTCCTAGCGAAATACAGGGAGAGCAGGGCTCAATGATTATTGACAAAATATCTACACCGGAAGAAATAAAAATCATGTATCGTGACGGTAAGACGGAAGAAATTACTCGTAAACAATCCACTGATTTTATGTATTATGAAGCTAAAGAATTTATTGATTTAGTTAAACAAAATAAAAGAGAATCAACAATCAATTCATGGCAGTTGTCTTTGGACGTAATGAATGTCTTAGATGCTGTTCGAAAAATAATTGGTCTCAAATTCCTGACAGATGAAATAAAACCAATAGATGAAAAAACAGGGCTTCTATAAGCCCTTGCCAAATTATTTTTTTTGCTTTCTATCCATTAGATATCTAACTATCATTATAAAAAATAGCTCTTCTGCATATAGGAACCCTATTCAAATAAAAATTTCCCTTATTTATTAGACATCTAACTATATAGTCAGATGTCTAATCCTCTACAAGTTTATTCATCTAGATTACGATTTATTTTTCCTAATGTTGCTTCAATATATTCAGCTTCTTCGTCGGATAAATCTTTATACACAATTGCATTCACTCTCGCGGAAATCTCAATAAAACTAGGTTTCAATCCTAATCCTCTTTCTGTTAATCTGACAAAAGTAACACGACTATCCTCTCTGCTTTTCTCTTTTGTGACATAACCTAAATCTACGAGTTTATCAATTAATACAGTCACCGTTGGTTTTGTTCGATGGATTTTTTCGGCTAAGTCCTTCATGGTATACTTCTCGCCAGTAAGGAGATGGACTAAAATCTCCCCATGAGAAGGAACGATACCGTCCATTCCATGTGCTTCCAGTTCTCGCACGATAAGGCGATGAGCTTTCTCTGATGTTCTGCTTAAAAGAGCTATTACATTTCCTTGTTTCATAGTTTTATTGTAATTAGATATCTAATCATTGTCAAGTAGAAGAACAAATATAAAACTTATTCTGTACTACAAGCGGAACTCCTTATATAAATTCCGCTATAGCTTTTCAGAAGGGAATTGTTGGATAATATCGAATTGTTCACATTATATGCCATAACAGGAACGATGAATAATTGTGTTAAACGCTAAAACAGGTATTTAGCAGAGGATGATATCATGAATTATTTTATTCTATCTATATTTAGTTCGATAATAGGGACAGTATTGATGATACTAATTTATACCTACCTTTATGCCGCTTATCGTGAACGCTATTTCGGCTTTTGGATTTTAAGCTGCTTACTCCTTTTACTGCGCAATATTTTTTTTGATTCCGGTATGCTTGATTGGGTGCAATCGCTAGGTTGGTTTAGCTGCTTTCAAGGCATAACATTTGGTGCTCTCTTAATATTTGTACAGGGTACCTATCTATTCGTTGGCAAACCGGTAAACAGACGATGGCTCTATGCTGCAACAGGCCTCTTTCTGCTGGGGTGCATGTTTTCAATCATGCACTTGCCTTTCGTGTATCGTCTCTTACCTTGCACCTTCTTTGGCGGAATTACAGGCATATGGCTAGGGATAACCTTCATGCGCCATTTGCAGTTAAGAAGTATAAGTAAACTACTCCTTGGATATGGCTTTATATTCTGGGGAATTCATTCTTTAGACATGCCCTTCTTAATTGACGAGGCATGGTTTTTGCCATGGGGATATTTAATTGAAAGTTTTCTAAGACTTTTTGTTGCCATTGCCACCTTGTTAGTATATTTTGAAAAAGATCTGATTAATAAAGAAGCTATTTATCGATTATTAGCAGAAAATGCTGTCGATAGCATTTACCGTTATCAACTTATGCCAACACCCAAACTTGAATACATAAGCCCTTCCATTTATTCTTGTACCGGTTATACTCCCAAAGAATTCTATGCCGATGCAAATCTCTTGTTGAATTTGATATATCCCGAAGATTTCACGATGTTTTACCACTTCATCAATAATCCGGCCCGCTTAGACCACTCGCCTCATTCATTTCGTTTAACTCGCAAAGATAAAAATACGATATGGGTTGAACAGACCTGTGTTCCTATTTATGGCAAGGATGGCAAACTACTGGCCTTGGAAGGTATTATTCGCGACATCACCTCCCGAAAGAGCCTCGAGCAAATTGCCTTACGGGCTGATAGGTTAAATACGGTAGGAGAGATGGCTGCCAGCGTAGCTCATGAGATACGAAACCCAATGACAACTGTACGAGGATATTTGCAGTTATTAATGAACAAAAAAGAATTTTCTCTCTATCTGGATCAATTTGAATTAATGATCCAAGAACTTGACAGAACAAATTCAATTATCCGCGAATATCTTTGCATGGCAAGGGAAAAACGGTCTGACTTCAAAAAATGCTGCCTCAATAGTATCATCAAATCATTAATGCCGCTTATTCAAGCTGAGGCCATTGCATCAGCGGCAGACGTAACTCATAATCTTGCGGAAATACCTGAACAGCAATTAGATGAAAATGAAATTCGACAACTACTGCTAAATTTAGTCCGTAATGGTTTAGAAGCGATGCCAACGGGCGGCAGACTAAATATATGCACATTCATGGACAAAGACAAAGTCATTCTATCAGTGAGCGATAAAGGCCCTGGCATCCCTGACCACATTCTGAATAATTTAGGTAAACCCTTTTTGACAACCAAGGATAACGGAACTGGCTTAGGATTACCGATGTGTTATAGAATTGCCCAACGGCATCAGGCTGATATCCAGGTTAAAACAAGCAATCAGGGCACGACGTTTTTCATTCGATTCAGTATTTAATCCGTATTACCTACCCCCTTTTCTTTATTGTTAAGAAAAGGGGGTACTTGTTTGCGTAAGCATAATACCACATCTTTAACTAACATTTTCGGTTAATATTCCAATCCAGCCGGTGCCAATTCCGATTCAGGTAACGATCAAAAAAAACAACCTTAGTTAACAAATCAACTAAAGCTGGCTTAATCATAATATGTGTTCAATAAATTAATATCTATACATTATAGGGGTAGACGTGAATCATGGGCACCTAGAACCCACTATAGGCACTTAAAACTGTGATTAATAGAAATACATTACCTATCAATGATCAGTAGAGCTGTATTACAACCTATTTTAGATTTACGATTTGTCTTGTTTTATGCCACTTTCGTTTCGGATCTATTTAATTCCTTAATAGCTGCAAACAAAGATTCAGAAGAACCATAAAAGTTTGGCAGTCTGTAAACGAAATTATCGCGCTGTAAGGAGATTGAAATATCCTTATAGCCAGTTGCATCTAATCTTATGCAAACAAAAATATTGTCTTTATTTGCACCAATGGTTTTGGTTAATGTAAGATTTATAAAACCCTCCTCGCATTTGGTCTTAAACCCCAATTTTTCTAGTTCATTTTGATAATAGTTAATTTTTTTATCTATGCAATCTTGGTTTACGCTAGATTCCGATACATGCAAAGATTGCATAAGTTTAACAATCGACATGATAATCACCATCCACTTTTTTATTTTCTTGATGGCCTTATTATATATTTAGGAAAGTTGTAAGTAAAATATATATATCTTATTTTTTCATTCATGCAGTTTATGATGAGAAAATTGCAAAAATGGTATGAAACTGAGACAAAGAAATAAAGCGATATCCCGTGTGGAATCGCTTGCTTGCTCCGGGGTAATAATAGGCAGAATTTCGAATGTCGCATAATCCATGTTGTAGAGCGAATTCAATAGTTTGAATTATTATCAATAAGAAATATCTTACTGAAAGGAAAGTCTACTTTTACTATATAATAAATCAAAATAATAAATCAAATGCTTACATGGAGTTTCGCCATAATGAATGTCATTACTATTAAGAATTATTATCACCACGCCCAATTTACCAAATCAATATCGGAATACTCATCCATTGTATTTGTTATGACTTTACGGGCTTAGAATCGATTATTTTAGTGCCGTGATCTTCTCTCCATTCATAGGAATAAGCACTTGATCAACTAACCCTTCCTGTTGCAGATAAGCACACAAGTCAGTTCTTGATACAAGACAATGATTAATGGCTTCCATGTGTACGACAATGATTTTTGATTTTGGAGCATTCCGACAAACCTTAACAACATCTTGAGCTGTCATTGTAATAGGATCACCGCTAATAAACCTAGCTCCTCCAGCATTAACTACAACTACACTCGGCTGGTACTGAGTCAACGCATTGGAAACTTCCTCACAATAAATCGTATCGCCAGCAATATATAAGACAGGTTCTTTTGACGTTTGTAAGACATAGCCAGAAACAGGAGCCATTTGTGCAGCAATCTCCTCTGTTCCATGTTGTCCGCCAGTACGATGTATGACAATTCCTTCCCAGCTAAACGTTTCAACAACTTGATACACTTCTAAAAATCCTAATCTTTTCAACTTATCTTTGTCTTCTGGTTGACATAAGATTGGTTTATTTCGGGGTAATTGTTGAATTGCCGCCTCATCTAAATGATCTTTATGAGTATGAGTAAGTAATACCCCATCTATATCCTTTTGCAAGTCTAACTGAATATTTAAGTCAACAAGAGGATTTCGTTGAGGATTTGGAGAATTTTGAATAGGTGGCATTACCCCAGCTTGACCTAACATTGGATCAATTAACAGCCTTTTCCCATTTATTACAATAAGCAATGTGGCATGACGTAAAAGTTGGACTTCCAATCATAGTCACTCCCTTCATGAATTTCCCTAGGATTATTGTAACATTTAAGTTATTTAAAGCCTATTGAACCCTGTAAGAAGATAGCCTTTATCTCTTACATGATGAAAGGAATTAGCCAAATGACTGACCAAACAGATCGAGAAATTTTAGAATGCCTAAAAAAAAATTCCCGTATGCAATGGCAGGAAATCGGAAAAATCGTTCATCTAACGGGACAAGCAGTAGCCACACGCATTCGTCATATGCAGGACGACGGAATTATTGAAGCCTTTACCATCAATCTTAATTATGAAAAATTATGCAGACCAATATCCGCTTTTATTACAGTATTTATGAATTCATCTAACCATGACAATTTTCAGCATTTTTTATTGGAAAGTAGTGCTATTCTAGAAGCATATCGAGTAAGTGGAGAAGGATGCTATTGGCTAAAAGCAAATGCTGCTAATCAAAAAGAGCTAAATGAAATACTTGATACCATATTGCTTTATGGAAATTATAAAGTTAACCTATCCATTGGTAAGCTCAAGTAAAAATCACTATTTTTTCACCATGTGTTTTCTGAAATAATCTTAATGCCAAAAACGGCTATTTGTTTTTACTAAACAAATAGCCGTTCCCTTGTAAATCATTTTTTTCTAACACATCCGAGTGACACATATAGTTCAACTATCGCATGAATCGCCGCAACCTCATCTGATCCCTCTGGGCACTTCACCATTATTCATTCGTTATTTTATATTGACATAGGGGATTATTGTTACTTGCTTCGCAAATGAAGCTACTTGCACAGGATCTATCTGACCTACGCCTTTATGCAATGCATTTGAAATTCCGCAACCACTCGCAAATTTTAACATCTCAAGAATATTGTAATCCTCATGCAACGCATAGGCCAAACCGGCAACAAGCGAATCTCCGCAGCCAACTGTATTAACAGCTTTTACTGCTGGAATATGAACGAAAAATCTTCCCAGACTCCCATTTAACATCATGCCTTGCTTGCCCAACGATACACAGACATTTTCCGCTCCCATTTCCAAAACCTTTGAAGAAGCTAAAAATACATCTTCATCAGTTTTAACAGAGATTCCTGTAATATATTCGAGTTCTTCTTGGTTAGGTTTTATCAGAAATGGTCTATCTTTGATTGCTACGCGCAAGCTTTCACCTGAAGAATCCAAAATAAACTTTATATTCTGCTCTGAACAAATTTTGGAGATTTTTCCATAATAATCTGTTGGAACCCCTTGAGCCAAACTGCCTGAAGCAACTAGAATTTTTGTATCCTTTAATACAGTCTGTAATTCTTGTTCAAATTGCTTCATTTCATCCGGCATAATTTCCGGTCCGGTTTCAAGCAACTCAGTAGAAGTTCCATTTTTCTCTCTAAAATTCATACAAATTCGAGATGTTCCATGAATTGGAGTAAAGTGATTGATTAATCCCGCTGCCTCAATTTCTTTCTTAATAAAACCTCCGGTAAAACCGCCCAAAAATCCCAAGCAGCAGACCTTTCCTCCGAGACAATGGACAACCCTTGAAACATTGAGTCCCTTTCCGCCTGCTGTGGCAATGACACTTTTAGCACGTTGAACTTTTCCGATTACGAAATCATCCAACACATAGGAACGGTCAATAGATGGATTCAGTGTAAGTACTGTAATCATAGTCAACCTCGCTGAGCACTCTTGCACATTTTTACTTTTTCTTCTACAACTTTGGCCATTGCTTCTTTCGCAGGGACTAAATATTTTCTTGGATCAGAAGCATCCGGATGTTTATTAAAATAGTCTTTTATTGCAGACGAGAATGGAATCTTCAATTCCGTAGCAATATTGACTTTACAAATGCCTAACTTTATCGCTTGTTGTACCGCCTTAAATGGAACACCCGAAGCGCCATGCAATACCAGCGGAATATCAATAACCTGACGTATTTTATCCAGACGTTCAAAATCTAATTTTGGTTCTTTTTTATACAAGCCATGTGCGGTTCCAATTGCTACAGCCAAGGTATCAATTCCTGTCCGTTTCACAAAGTCAACGGCTTCACTCGGATCAGTAAAAAATGCGTCTTTTTCATTGACTTTAATATTGTCTTCCTGACCTCCAAGCTTACCCAATTCTGCTTCTACAGTAGCACCACAAGCATGTGCAAACTCCACGACATCTTTTACAATTGCAATATTTTCTTCAAACGGATGTTTCGATGCATCAATCATGACAGAACGGCAGCCTTTTGCGACCGTTGATTTGATCTCTTTTACATTTTCAAAATGATCCAGATGAAAAGCAAGCGGAATTGTTACTTTTTCCATTGCTTCTTGCACAATTGCAATGAGATATTCTTTGTTGGCATAATCTACTGTAGATGGAGTAGCTGCCAAAATAACCGGGGATTTTAATTGTTCACACGTTTCTAAAACGGCTTGAATCGTTTCAAGGTTATGAATATTAAATGCCGGAACAGCATAGCCGTTCTTCTGTGCATCTAAAATCAGTTCTTTCGTATTTTTTAATTTCATCGTTATCCCACTTTCTTTATTCGCTTAAAACATTTAATTTTGTTTTTTTGCTGCTAATTCAATATTTCTTTTTTTCATTTGTTTTGCATACCAAACGAATAAGCCTAAATAAACAACTAAAGAAGTTACCATTTTGATTGCATTTTCAATTGTCATGTTACCACCGAATTTACCAACTGCAATAGCTATGAATTTTTCTACAGGTCCTTCTAATGTAGAGTGCGTAATCATCTGGGTTTCCGCTATCCCCGGAGGAAATGCCCCTACTGCAAGAGCTGTCTTTGTTGCAAATTCTGCAATTGCAGTACCTGCTAATAAGAATACAGGTAACATTAAAGCCCCAATAATGATCATACGCATCATCTTACCTCTCGTTACAACCAATAAGGATGGAGTCATCCCCATAGCAATAATACCACCTAATGGTAATACACCGTTGCCTGGCAAAAACAATGCTTCAATCAGCATAATGGGCGCAAGTACATTTGCTGCTGCCCAAATTTCTGCTCTGGATGCTAAGAATGGCCAGTCAATACCGATATTGAATTGTCTGCCAGCAAATTTTTTACTCATAAAATTTGTAATTCCCTGAGATAGCGGTTCAACAGCTGCGATAAACCAACTGCCCATAAAAGAAAATAATTCCAAACAAACGCCGCCCGTAAATGCTAAACTGAAAATGGATTTTAATTCCTGTTGACCTAAAATACCAACAAATACCCCTAAATAACAACCAATAGCAAACTTACTGCCCCAGAAACCAATTTTTTTATTCAAAGTTGCTGCATCGAAATCGTATTTATCGATGAACGGTAAGAAAATATCAAAAACTTTATTCAATACCATCGCAATCGGGTTAAACATAAAGTTCAAATGAGTTGTCGTCGTCGGATTGGATTCCGGCATATTTACTAATTCATTAAATGTCGGTTTCATCAAATCTGAATTGATAAACTTGAGTACACCGATAAACAGAACTAAAAGTGAAGCAAGGAATAAATTATTATTGGAATAATACATAACAAGTAATCCAACTACAGATAGATGCCAAACATCAAAAATATCTACGTCCAGTGTATTTGTTTTATTCATTACAAGCATAACGATGTTCAAAATAACCAAAAGCATTAGGAAATACAAGGTATATGCAGAACCCCAGGTAATCGTTGCAAGTGGTGCCCAACCAACGTCTGTAATTGATAACTGAATCCCTGTAGATTTTACAAATCCTTGTAATGCGGGGGCAAATGCGCCAGTTAAAATACCAATGACTGTCCCCATCCCCGTGAGGGCAATGGCTAATTTCATACCGCCTTCTAATGCACGTGCGAATTTCACCTTCATGATTAGGGCTAGTAAAGTCAACACGATAAACATTACCGGTGGGCCGCCTAACGACAAAATTGGTTTAAAAAATTGATTAGAAAACGAAATTAATGCCTCCATTAAAACTTCACCCCTGCTATAAATTCTAGTCAATGAATCTGCATAATATTTACTTTTTTATTACTTATTTAGACTTTTAATAGTCTCTTCTAATTTATCAAATACTGGTTGACTCATCGTCGGAATCCGATATAGGATGGGTCCCGCCTCTACAATCGGAATATTGATTTTGAATCCTAAATCCGGTGTTGAAATTGGCGTGAGAATATCATATTTCAAAAGCAGTTCTTCTGTAATATCTTTGACCATTACAGTATCAGCCTGTATTTGATAGCCACGGTTGCTCATCTCTTCTTCAATGGCACTTTTAATTTGATGACTTGAATTAACTCCTGCTCCACAAGCCGCTAAAACCTTAATCATGATGATGCCTCCTTATTAATTATCCATTTATAGTGTATAGCTTTTAACAACTTTATAAAGACTTCTTATGTTCTCCGCTTTTTCTAATGCTTTAATATTATCGGCATTTGTCACAAACTCCATAATTTTACTCAGAATACCGGTCTGTTCGCTATCTGCACCATTAATGATCATAAATAAGTATCGTACATTTTGTAACTCTTGCAATGGATTGATCATATTGCCAACAGATATACCCCCTTGATTCAGCTTCACCAATATCACTTTTGTTGCTTTGCAATGCTCACGGTTAGTATGCGGAATGGCAATATTAGGCAGGTCTGTTCCGATAACGCTTAAATCAAGGCCCGTCGGAAATTCCTTTTCCCGTTCCTTTATCGATTCTTCATAAGAGTTTTTCACCAAATCTGCTTGAACAAGCCGTTTGGCCATTATAGCCAAAGCTTCATCCATACTTCTAAAATTTTCTTGAAATATTAAATCTTCTTGGAATAATTGCTGCTTTGACATCTCCGCTCCTCCTCCTGCTTCATACCTTAATCATGGTAAAATCCTTCATCCCATTTTTTCTGAATTTCATCGAATATTGCATCGTTTTCCATCGTGTCATTTTTACCGATCAACCCATTGATTTTCTTGATCAGCGCTCGATTTTCAGTGGTCGGTTTATATTCTGCATCAATAAAGGCATCTAGTATATATTCAATTGTACCTTGACCGACGACTCTACCACCCATGCCGATAACATTTGCATTAAGTTGTTCTTTTGCATAAACGGCAGTCTGTACATCTCTGACCAATGCTCCACGTACGCCCTTTACTTTTTCTGCTGCCATATTAATTCCTACACCCGTACCGCAGATACATACTCCCATATCCGCCTTACCTTTGGCAACAGTTACCCCAACTTTTCTACCGAAAATCGGATAATGTGTACGAACAAAATCATATGTTCCACAATCTACAACTTCGTGTCCCTTTTCTTTTAAATATTTTACAACTTTATCCTTAATATCTGTAACGATATGATCACAACCAACTGCAATTTTCATTTTCTTATCCCCCATTCTTTTTATACCATTCTGTTTAACATATCAATCCGAGCCTGATGTCTGCCACCGTCATATTCAGATTCAGAAAAATTCAAAGCTAATTGACAAGCAATTTTTTCTGCCGAAATAGCTGAACCTAACGTAATAATTTGCGTAGCATTATGCCTTCTTGTCATTTTTGAAGTATAATCATCATAAACAGCGGCACAGATTATACCATGATTTTTATTGGCAATCATAAATGGTATAACACCATATTCATCAATTACAATGCCTTTATCTGCTGTCTTGTTTTTTATTGCTTCTACGATATTAATTGTAGAAACAAAAATATCCGGAGAAGATTGATCCATCATTTCATAATGATGCTCTGCTAAAAATGCTTTGACTTGCTCTTTTAATACCTTGCCTTTTTTATCGGCGGCAATTGCTATTTTCATTAATAAGACCTCACTCACATAAGTTTTGTTTATTTCACTGTTAAGTTTTATTTATTAACCTTGTCCATATTGTATTATATTCAAATTAATTTTTGTTTTCAGTTTTCGGAAGCGTTTTCATTGAATTCCCTTTTGACAAATTCACTATCCGCCAGCGCTTCTCGTTCTCTACTTTATATTATCAAGACTCATTATTGAATATTTAACACTAAGAAATTAATAAACAATAAAAAAGTGCACGAGATATTGAAAATCAATTATCTCGTGCACTTTTCTATTGTCCGATAATCATTTCATAACTGCATTGAAATGCTCTTCCTGGAGTCAATTGACAATTACCTTCTTTTTCACTAAAGTCTCCAGTAAAATCAGCATAATCAAAATGACCATGCCAAGGTTCAATACAAACAAATGGAGCACCCGTTTCTTTTGACCAAATACCCCAATATGGGAATTTTTTTGCCCGTACACTTAGTGTTCGTGAATCATTTTTTGACCGGATTGTGATTGTATCGGATTTTAATTGATCAAAAATTAACACACCATTTTTAAAAATATCCCGAGAAAGTGGTAACTTTTTCGTATGTTTTAAATACATTTCCCTGTCATGTGAACAATAACATTCCGGTGTAATCTTCATAATTTCAGTATCTTCCACTTGATTAAATTCCAAATAACAATCTTCAAGATGATCGTTCGGATTAATCGGACACATGAATGCAGGATGTGCACCTATAGAAAAATAAATATTTTTATCATCCAGGTTCTTGACCTTCCAATCAACTTTCACTAAATCTTTACCAATGGTATAGGTAATTTGCAGTACAAAACGATAAGGATAAAGTTTCAAGGATTCTTCTGAATACTTCAATTCAAATGTAATCAACTTTTGGGTTTGACGAATTACCGTAAAATCTGATATTCTTCCAAATCCATGCGCGGGTAACTGATAAGACTTCCCATTCACTCGATATATGGAATTTACAACCTGACCAACAATAGGGAACAAAACAGGTGAGCTATATTTCCAATACTTAGGGTCCCCATTCCAAAGATATTGTGTATTTTCCTTTTTACCCGTAATTTCCCGAAGTTCCGCACCATACTCTCTAATTGAAATACGTATTGTTTCATTTTCCAATGTATACATTTTATCAACCACTTTCATTTATTATGATTATGTAGTTAATAAATAAAAGCTTAACAGAATTTTATTATAAGCTTATTCCCAAATTTAATCAAATAGGACTACTTTCAATCCAACGGTAACGATAAGCTCAAAAAAAATCAAAGGGGCGAAATAGGATATCATGAATAACGAATGAGATATCATACTTCGTCCCTTTCTGTGCCCGCAATACGAAATTGCATATTCCACTCAGAATATTGCTTTGCAATAAAAACCTTATCACCTGTAACGTAGGCAACAAAAGATATATAATGCGTTTTTTCCATCTCATGGGAAGATGAAATATACAGTTCATCTTCTACAGGCTCAATGTTCAGTAAATGATTTTCATACGCTTTTGCTGCAACTAATGGTTTCTAATCTTCTTCCACAACATGAAATATTAGCATCTCCTGTAGCTGTCATGAGATTATTACACTGAGGATAGACATAAAATTTAAGTTTTTTCATATTTCCTCCAATTCTTTCATTTGACTCAATCTTGCCTAATAGAATTTCTTCAATATTGACTCCAAGTATTTGCGATAATTCAGGAAGTAATGATACATCCGGACAGCCAAGGCCACGTTCCCATTTACTTATGGTCTTGTCACTGATATTCATTAAGTCAGCAATTTCTTTTTGTGCCATATTTTTTTCCTTCCGCAAATTATATATTAATTTTCCGATTTTATCACAATTCATAGTATCACCTCACAAATTTAGTCAAAGTATATTTAGAATACTATCAATAAACGAACCGTAGTATTAGCTTCCCGATTATAAGTTACGCTCCAAGAAGGATTCTTTGTCTATACTACCTCTTCCCGCATTTCATATAACCGTTTATATACTTTTACTATATATAAATTTTATCAACGCTCTTTTTGCTATGCACAGAGAAATAGTTATTTATATGCCTTCTGATAAATTCCTAATATTTCAGCTTCTGAAGTATCGCGGGGATTACCTGGAGTACATACGTCCTGATAAGCCAATTTAGCAAGTTTAGGCAGATCTTCTTCCTTTACACCAATGTCTACCAGTTTTTGTGGAATCTCAACATTACGAGACAAGGTAACCACCGCCTGAATCGCCGCCTGGCGATATTCAGCAGAATTCATATTATCTACATCTTTTATTCCCATCTTCCGGGCGATTTCACGATATTTCTCACCTGTAGCCGGTGCATTATACTCCATGACATAAGGCAATAGCAAGGCATTCGCAACGCCGTGCGGCGTGTCATAAATAGCCCCTAACGAATGAGCCATAGAATGAACAATACCGAGCCCTACATTAGAAAAACCCATGCCTGCTATATACTGAGCAGTTCCCATGCCGTCTCTTGCTTCAATGTTCTGAGGTGAAAAAACAGCTTTCTCAAGATGTTTGGCAATGAGTTCCATGGCCTGCAACTCAACCATATCTGTCAATACCCATGCCCCTTTTGTCAAATAACCTTCAATGGCATGAGTAAGGGCATCCATACCCGTTGCAGCAGTAAGCCCTTTTGGCATGGACATCATCATTTCCGGATCAATGACAGCCAACACGGGAATATCTTTCGGGTCAACACAAACCATTTTTTTTACTGCATGTTCATCAGTGACGACATAATTAATCGTAACTTCGGCTGCTGTACCCGCAGTAGTTGGAACAGCAATAATCGGTACACTCTTATTTTTAGTAGCAGCTACTCCTTCAAGGGATTTTACATCTGCAAACTCTGGATTATTGGTGACAATACCAATTCCCTTGCCTGTATCAATGGAAGATCCCCCCCCAATGGCGAGAATAAAATCCGCTTTGGAATCAGCAAATTTTCTAACACCACTTTGAATATTCTCGATAGTTGGATTGGGCTTTACATTGTCATAAATTTCATAAGATATTCCGGCATTTTCAAGTACTTGAATAACCTTTTGTGCAACATGAAACTTTAATAAATCCTTATCTGTTACCACAAGAGCTTTCGTGAACCCTCTTGTTACCACTTCTTCGGGAATGACACGAATAGCACCCGGTCCAAAATAAGACATTTCATTTAACACAATACGATTAATCATAACAGGTCCCCTCTTTCATATTTTTATTATGCTTAATAGAATCCATCTTGCTCGCTGAACATTCCAAGTTCGATAAGACAGCCTTCACTGAAACCTGTGATTTTGCGTCTTTCACCGAATGGCTGAAATTTTTAAGATATTTACTATTTCAAATAGAATACTTCTCTCATTTTTGGCTGCGCTCCCGTCTCCGGGTCCATGACCATTGTCATAACGTCTTTCATATATTCATTCCACTTCCCGACAATCTGACTTTCCGCTTGATGCTTTTCCGCAAACACCACGCCTTTTTCACACTCAAAATAGCCAAACACTTCGTTGCCAATATTCCAAATGGAATAATTGCAAATGCCAGAGTCTTTCAGGACCTGCTTCATTTCTGGCCAAATTTCATCATGACGCTTTTTATATTCCGCAATTTTCCCTTCATGAACAATCGCCTTCCAGGCAAACCTTTCCATAATTTTACAATCCCCTTTATGCTCTTCTTTATTTCGCACCAACATATAATCCTGCCGAAGATTTTGTCCCATAACGTTCTTCTTCGATCTGTTCAAGCGTCTTACCGCGCGTATCCGGTGCTCCAATTGTCCCAATGAGCAGGCTAACCGCAGCGAAAATGACCATAAGCATAACAGCATATTTGAAGCCTAAACTTTCCATGATAATCGGGAAAGCAAATGCCCAGACTGCAGCGGCAAATCGCGTAACAAAGAAGGTAAAGCCCTGCGCCGTCGCACGATAACGTGAAGGAAAAAGTTCGCTGCACCAAAGCTGATAAAAGGCTTGCTGACCTGATCCGTTATTAATCCCAGCAAATGCCGTAAAGGCAAAAACCATTCCCATTGTCATTGATTCCGGCGGCAAGAGCCACATAGACCAGGCAAGAACATAAATCCCTCCAATGACAAAATACATAAGTCGACGGCTTACACGATCGCCCAGGCCCATAAAGATAAAAAACGTTGCTAAAATTGACATCACAAACGAACCAACCTGTAAAGCATTGCTTGTCGCATTGGAAAGATTGCCAACATGTTCAAAGATATAAGGCATAAAAAATCCCCAGGTGCTTGCACATAAATTCCAGATAGAATAAACCCCACAAAGAAATAATACGGTTTTAAAATTAATTCCGCTAAACAACACACTATATGATGTCTTCTCCACACGTCCTTCGGCAATCAATTCATTTTCTTTTTCCTTTGCCTCCTGCCAATCTTTAGACTCGGGCATCTGCAGCCGCTGATACCAAACCCAGGCTGCAACAAGAATCAAGTGTCCAAAGATAAGACGGTTTCCCAATAAACCTAAATCATTTACTAAAACCGCTAAGATCAAAACGACCGCCGGCCCAAGCGCCCAGGCAAACTGAGCGGAACCACAATGTTTTGCCCTATTTTTTGCTGGAGCTTCTTCCGCAATCATGGTCCACGATGCCACGACATCAGCACCCACACCCAAGCCTACAATAATATAGCCGCCTAAGAGCATCGCGTAGTTCACGCCAAATACAATGAACAACATCCCGATAATATAAACAAGCAAATCATAGGTATAAACAAATTTGCGCCCATATTTATCACAAAGGCGGCCGCCAATTAATGCCCCCACAGCAGCGGAGCCCGCATTTGAACTCAATGCCCCCAAAAGCCCCAACTGGGTCCCATCCATCCCTAGATACTTTTGCCATAAACTCAAGCCAGCAGCTCCAGCTACAATAGAACCAGCATCAATATAACTCGTCATAGCAGCAATAATTGTTTTTTTCCATGCTGAAGGTTCTTGTGTTGTCATGTTGTTTCCCCCTTTTCGTTATGAATATTTTTAATTACCGATAAACTTGATAATTCAAACAATTCAAGATGTAAAGTAACAATTAGATAAAGATACGGAAAGAGATAAGACTTCTTTATCTCCTTCCCCTTTCTCCTTAGTCCAAAAATTCTTCACGCAAATCAACCTGAAAATCACGGGCAAGATCCTTAAAATTCTGACTGGTAATCGTTTGTTTCTTGCCGCCCATAGAACGCACTTTAACGCAGATTTCTGCCGCTTTTTCCACGGTGTCCATTAGCCCGAAAGCTTCATCAAAGTTTTCTCCCGTAACAAACATGCCATGATGCGCCCACACGGCAACATCATATTCCCGCATCAGTTTTCTGGTCGCATCAGCAATCGCCTTGCCGCCCGGAACCATCCATGGCACAACACCGACTCCACGCGGAAAAATAACCGGATCTTCCGTTGCCATTTCCCACAGTTCCCGCGTAAATACTTTATCTTCTAGCGGCAAGACAAAGGTCAGTGCAATGGTATTCGTGGGATGCGCATGATAAATAACCCTGTTCTTGCCATGGGTCAGTTCTTTCTTTAGTTCATGATTGGAAAGATGGGTCGGCAGTTCACTCGTCGGGCGACCACCATGGACAAGTCCCCAAACAATACTGTATTTTTCGCCTGCTTTATCAATCTTGATGATGGCAATATTGTCTTCCGGACAAAGGCTGACATTGCGCATGTACCTTCCGGTGCCAGTCACCAAAAAATACTCATCAGCCAGCTTTGGCACAGAAACACCGATCGAAACCCATTCTTCCGGCGCTTTTAATTCTGTCTTTACTGTTTCAATTTCTTCCGGCCTAATACGGTAGCTTAAATTTCCACCGTTTCTTTCATGCCATCCCTTGCGAAAAGCATCTTCTGTAAGGCGAATAAAACCTTGTATAAATCCTGCATTCTTTATGTCCATTTTTTCAAACCCCTTTTAACGTTTCCTTAAAACATCCGTTTCGTATTTTTGTACTTCCTTGAACCAGGCTTTTCCCTGCGGAACCCCCTGCTGTTCACAGTAATGATCCCAAATGTCGCCAATCGGAAGTGTCTTTAATTCTTCCATCGTTGCCATAAGTTCTGTGAAATTCTTCTCATCCTGCATTTTCTTTAATACTTTATGCGGCATAAGCAGCGCATAGAGCAACGCCTTTTCCATATTGCGCATGCCGACAACCCAGGCAGATATGCGATTGATGCTTGCATCAAAGAAATCTAACCCGATGAATACACGATCCAGTGCATCACAACGCACAATCTCTTTCGCAATTTCCTTGAGTTCCTCATCGAATAAGACAACATGATCACTGTCCCAGCGCACCGGACGACTGACATGAAGAGCCAGCTGATCTTCGAAGAGAAGCATCGAAGAAATCTTATCCGAAACCACTTCGGTCGGGTGGAAATGACCGGTGTCCAGTAAGCAGAGCAGATTATTCTTTGCCGCATAATTCATGTAAAATTCATGTGATCCTACCGTATAGGATTCTACGCCAATCCCGAAAACTTTTGATTCCACGCTGTCTGCCAGATATTTTTTATCATATTTTTCTTGAAAAATTTCATCTAAGGCATCTTTTAGACGCTTTCGTGGCCCAAGACGATCGGCAGGAATATCCTTATAGCCATCTGGAATCCATACATTATTCAATGCCGTACACCCGAGATTCTTGCCAAAATAAGCGGCTATTTTGCGTGTTGCTTTACAGTGATCGATCCAAAATCTTCGAGTCGATTCATCCGGCGAGGAAAGCGTCAAATTATCCGCGGCTTTGGCATGCGAGAACAAAGTCGGATTAAAATCCAAACCCAAACCGCGCTCTTTAGCAAAATCCACCCATGCTTGAAAGTGTTTCGGCTCAAGTTTATCTCTTTCTACTTTGTCTTCTGTAATTGCATAAGATGCATGCAGATTGATTTTATGCTTTCCGGGGATGAGGCTCAGGGCCTTGTCGATATCTGCCATAAGCTGCTGCGAGTTTGTGGCCTTTCCCGGATAATTACCCGTTGTTGCGATACCGCCGGTAAGTTCTTTCGAATCAAAACCGATAACATCATCGCCCTGCCAACAATGCATAGAAATTTTTACTTTTGACAGCCTATCCACAGCGTCATCAACATTTACCCCCATTTCCTGATACATTTCTTTTGCCTCACTAAATCTTGACATATGATTCACCCTCCTCTAAAAATCTGCAAGATAATCTTGGGTCATTTTTGATGACATTCAAATCTATACTTTTTTCACATTGAATGATTTGGCGATAGTTTCTCGTGCTTCGATAAGATCAGAAAATTCATCATTCTTAAGCATTTGCGCCATAAGATTCCCAAGCGCCGTCGCTTCAATCGGTCCAGCATAGACATCCTTACCTGTATATTCGGCCGTAAGCTTATTCAAGAAACTGTCCTGGCAGCCGCCACCGACAACATGGATACGCTGATAAACTTTTCCGGTAACTTCCTCGATTTCCGCCACCGTATCTGCGTAACATTTAGCCAAGCTGTTATAAACGCAGTAAAGCAGCTCACACTCGGTTTCCGGTTTTTCCTGCCCTGTTTTTTCACAATTGTCCTGTACAGCCCTGATCATGCTCTTCGGTGCGAGGAAAGATGAGTCGTTCACATCGACAATGGAAGGAAAATAACTGCCTATACCTGCAAGGGTAAA
Organism: Pelorhabdus rhamnosifermentans; assembly: GCF_018835585.1. Lineage (NCBI taxonomy): Bacteria > Bacillati > Bacillota > Negativicutes > Selenomonadales > Sporomusaceae > Pelorhabdus > Pelorhabdus rhamnosifermentans. The sequence goes on along the minus strand of NZ_JAHGVE010000002.1, from coordinate 125,091 downwards.
CAACTCGGCAAAACTGTAGGCATGTTTGAACTCCTTGCGTATGGACTGCATTATCCAAAGCCCCATAATATTCTTCAAATACCGATAGCGATAATGATAGCCACCTTCATTCGTAAAATTATGCTGTCGGCTCTTTTCCGTACAATCCGGGATAAGACGTTCGACGCCCATGAGGGACCATGTTCCTGAACTCAAATAAATGGAATGATCATCATTGGCCGGTACAGCTAAAACTGCAGAACCCGTATCATGCGTTGCCGGAAGAACAACTTCGGCATCAAACCCAACAGCTTTTTGGATTTCCGGCAAAAGATACCCAACCGAAGACTTCGGCATGTGCAGCTTCCCGAAAATCCGCCGTGGCAGACCTAACTGCTCAATCAATTCATTATCCCAATCCTGCGTTTGCGCATTGACCAATTGAGTTGTCGTTGCATTGGTATATTCATTTTTCTTCTCGCCTGTCAGGAGAAAATTCAGGTATTCCGGAATCATCATAAAATTTTGAGCTTTATTCAGAAAATCTGACTGTTGCTTCTGCAAAGCCACCAATTGATATACAGAATTAAAAAGCTGCTTTTGTATGCCATTACGACGATAGAGCTCTTCCTCTTTGATGACTTTATAAACCTCTGTATCCATCCCCTGCGTTCGACCATCCCGATAAGCAATGGCATTACCCAAAACTTTGCCCGCTTGGTCTAGTAAAACAAAATCAACACCCCAGGTATCGATGCCAATGCTCAGTGGTATGCGATTAAGCTGTTTACAATATTGCAGTCCCTGTACGACTTCCTGGAATAGCCTGTCTAAATCCCAACACAGATGACCGTCTTTTTCCTCCAAACGATTTTCAAAACGATATATCTCTTCAATACGAATTTTCCCATTTTCTATCCAGCCCAAAATATGCCGACCACTTGAGGCACCGATATCTATGGCCAAATAGTAAATTTTCTTCTTTTCACATTTCATTTCCAACACAAACCCACCTTGTTTGTATTTTCTGTTTTTCTCTTTTATATTTTAAATAACAGACGCTAACACTTATAAAAGCAGAAATAATCCATCCTAGAAAAAAAATAATTAGACTAAACTCCATATGTTTAAAAGAGTGGTGATTGTTCCTTGTAATCCCTCCGATTTATGAGAATATTTATTTTTGAATGAATCTTCACCTTTTATTTTAACGCGTTTTTCTTTTTTGTCAACATTTCATTGCTGCATTTCATACGTTTTATCTTTTATTTTATTTGTTTATCTTCTTTTGTGTTTGTTTTATGTTTACTCAGCACTTAATATTTCGTAGGATTTGCTTTTTTATAAACTCCAGCTATACTTAAAAATGTGATTAATTGTAGTTTTGACACTAAAAAACAGATACAAGGAGGAATACCGCATGCTTGGTATGGAACGTCGACAAAAAATTGTTGATTTGATTCAAAAGGACAGAAAAATATATGTATCTAAATTAAGCCACTTGTTTGATGTCACAGAAGAAACCATCCGTCGTGATTTGGAAAAATTAGAAATTGAAAATAAACTAACTCGTACTTATGGTGGAGCTGTCCTCACTCAACATACAAATGAAGATCTACCCTTTCCTAAAAGAGAATCGATCAATCGTGAACTGAAGCAGAAAATTGCTTTAAAAGCTGCTGAGCTAATTAATGATGGTGATACTATCATGATGGATACTAGCAGTACGTGCCTAGAACTAATGGAAGCCCTTCAAGACAAAAAGGGTCTTACAATTATTACAAATTCAATTAAAATCCCCTATAACTTTGTCAACTCAAACTTTAATATTATTTCTACTGGAGGAACACTCCGCGCACATTCCTTAGCATTAGTAGGACCCGTCGCTCATGATACACTTCAAAATTATTACGTAGATATGGCTGTAATGAGTTGTAAAGGATTATCCCTTGATAAAGGCATTATGGAATCTAACGAACCTGAGAGCGAATTAAAAAAAAGTATGGTCAAACAAGCGGAAAAATTCATCCTGCTTGCAGACCATACTAAATTTAATAAAACTGCATTTATAAAGTTTTGTGATTTTTTTGATATTAATTATATCATTACTGACTGTGCACCAAGCGAAAATTGGTTAGAACTCTTTATAAAATTTAATATCCAAATAATATATTAGACTTTAGAAAGACCCAATCAAATCCGCTATGAGTGTGCCACAACATGAGAATGTACAGCAAACTCTTTTGAAATAATCCGATAAAAACCATAAACGCCTAAAACTAAAATGAAAGCTGTCGTCAAGAACAAAGCAAAATAGCCAAAATGCTCTGCAACACCACCTAATATAGCCGTAGAACAGGCATTACCGATATCCCCAGCTGCAATCAGTATACCAAGAGCAGTACCACGATTAGTTTGACTAATTCGCTGTACCAAAATCAACACAAGTGAAGGAAAAACAATACCAAATCCTAAACCAAACAACAGCCCCGCACAAACAAGAATAATCGCTGAAATCTTCACAAGTAGCAATACAAGTGCAACAATCATGATAACTCCCGCATAAACAGAAGCTTTTTCTAAACCAAACAATTCATTGACTTGTTGCACAAAAAAACGCGAACCAATAACTGAAACCGCAAAGGCAATAAAAAATAGTGAATAAAATTGAATGCCACAATCAAGCGCAGCCAGCGGGACAAAAGTAAAAACGGCACCAAAAGAAAAACTGGCACCAAACTGACAAAACAGGGTTGCCAATACAGTTCTGGCCTTGAGCACAACAAGGAAAGGAACACGCTGACTACTATTTCCAGACATCTTCACAGAATGTGCTCGAAACCTCATGACCCCAAAAGCCAAACCAATTAGAACAAAACCCATACTTACTAAGGTCAAAAAACCAAATGTATCAAAAGCAACTTGAGCCAAACTCATACTCATGCCGAGGCCTATCATCGTTGTCAAAGTATACATGGCAATCGAATTGGAATTAGTTTCTCCTGTTCCAATACTACTAGCAAAAGTAACAGCCCCTGTACCATAAAAAGCCAAAGCAAAACCAAACAATACTCTTAACATAAAAAAGGAAAGAAAATTGGTTGCCCATAAAAACCCAATCATTGATAGCATAAGAAGCAACTGTCCCACTAAAATAAGCGGACGACTACCTCTCGTATCGACTTGAACACCTACCCAGGGACGAATAAAAAGGGCACTGGCTGCAGTGGCCCCCATAATCAAACCAATTTGAGTTTCAGCGAATCCTTTGCTTTGTAAAAAGACAGGCAAAATGGGAATAAGCAAATTCATGCCAAGGGTAGTACTAAAATGTGAAAGAGCAATATTCTGAAATTGCCGATTTGTAAAAATTGCTAATAATTTAACCATAAAAACCCCTTTCATATGGACTTTTCTCTTTGTAACATCTCAATCATTTGCTCTGAAGAAACAGGACGACTAAAAAAGAATCCCTGCATTTCATCGCACCCAAAAGATTTAAGCAACTTTAGTTGCTCATGTCGCTCAACACCCTCGGCAATAACAGATAGTCCGAGGGTGTGCCCCATGGCAATAATAGTTTTGGCAATAATTGCCGCATCCTGATCATCCGTAATATCATTTACAAAAGATTTATCGATTTTAAGAACATGACATGGAAGACGCTTTAAATAACTTAACGAAGAATAGCCTGTACCAAAATCATCGATAGATATGCCAATACCCATATCGTGCAATTCCTCCAAAATGGGACGAGTTTGTCCCGTATTGAGCATGGCAGTTCGCTCGGTTATTTCCAGTTCCAACATTTGCGGAATAATATTATAAGTAGACATCACTTCCAAAAGATGGATCACATCTTTCGTAATAAATTGTTGGGCTGAAAAATTAACAGCCAATCGAATATGGCGAAAGCCCAACTTGTGCCATGATTGCACATCCTGACAAGCTTTTTCTAACACCCAGGTGCCAATCTTAGATATAAGACTGGTTTCCTCTGCTGCAGGAATAAATTCATTTGGGGGAACGATTCCGCGTTGTGGATGCTGCCAACGGATGAGGGCTTCAACTCCCATAATTCTACCACTCTTGAGTGATACAATGGGTAAATAATGAAGGAAAAATTGGTTATGTTCAATAGCATTCCTTAATTCCGAATGCAATTTCAACGTGTTTAGCGCATTATTATACATTTCTGCCTTAAATATTTCAATTCCACCTCGATTATTACGCTTGGCTCTATCCAATGCACTATGAGCATTGCGCAGCATATCACCTGCTTCTTTACCGTCAGTTGCACTTAAGACAGCGCCAATCGTTACAGTCATAAACATGCGATGAGGACCTAAAATAAAGGGTGCTTCAAAGGACTGCCGAATCTGCTCAGCCATATAAATGGCATGCTGCATATTTTCGACTTCGTGTAATAGAATCAAGAATTTATCGTCACTAAACCGAGCAACTGTATCACCAGCCGCTACACTACTTATCAATCGTCGGGCTACTAATCGCAACAAAATATCCCCTTGATTATGACCGAGGCTGTCATTGACAACCGAAAATTGATCTAAACCAATAATTAAAACAGCAAACAAGTGATCAGGATTTTCTTTCGTATGCTGCAGTGCAATACGAAGTTGTTCAGAAAAAAAAGACCGGTTGGGGAGGCCAGTTAAAACATCACGCGTACTTAAAATCTCAATTTCGGCCTGCATCTCTTTACGCTCAGAAATATCTAAAATCATGGCATTCCAAAGAACAGTTCCATCAGCTAATTTCTTAGGCACCCCTTTGATTTCAATCCACTTATCTCTACCTTCAACTGACTTTAAACGACGTTCAACACTCCAGGGAAGTAATTTGTGCGTAGCATGGCAAATTGATTTTTGATGTAATTCACGCTCTTCGGGATGAATTTGCGCTATAATAATATTAAAATCATCATAAGCCTCTTGAGGTGAGCACCCAAAAAGTTCTTTTACACCGCCGCTTATATATAAAAGTTTGCGTTCGCCATTTTTTAATACACAAAATTGGTAAACTACACCTGGTAAAGTATTCGCAAAATCATCTAAACTCATGCGTTGAATACCTGCAGCACTGTTAGTCATATTCACTATCCTCTAAGGTTATTTTTCTATAACAATCATACCATCACTATATCAAGATGCATGATAAACTTTCACTCATAATTCTAACACGTTTTTTACTTCATATCATCCTTTTTATCAATCCGATGAAATATTTACAAAATCTTATCATTCCCGACAACAGCTTCATTCGCTATCATTTATGAATTTTCTCAATATTGTTTGTAAAGGAGAACCTCAATGCCACAACGAAAGACACTCGTCCTACTATTCGCTATCCTCTTTATTGGATTTGGAATAATGACTCATTCCGCTTACTTAGCATTCCAAACAAAATATCCACCTATTTCATCAACAACATTCAAACTAAAGGATCTTTATCATTTTGATCTATCTATTTTAGGTAAACCAATGGCCACGAAACAACAATGTTTAAACTATCTCCTAAGCAAAAATCCTCTACCACAATTAGTAATCTCCCCTCAAGAGCTTGTCAATATTTTTTATGAAGAAGGGTTTCGAGAAGGTATCCGCCCGGACATCGCGTTGGCTCAATCTCTGCATGAAACTGGTTTTTTTCATTATGGCGGCGATGTCATTGCCATCCAAAATAATTATGCCGGTCTGGGAACCACTGGCAAGGGTATCAAGGGTGCTCAGTTTTCCCAGCCACGTCTGGGCATTCGGGCACAAATTCAACATTTGAAAGGTTATACAACGTCAATTGCTCCAACAATGAACATTGTCGACCCTCGTTATGCATTACTACGAAAAACGCCTTCTTACGGTAAAATAAAAACTTGGCAAGGCTTGAATGGCAAATGGGCAGTCCCTGGCATTACATATGGACAAACGATCCTCGCCATTCATCAGGAAATCCTGAAAATGCCAAAGTAAATTATACAAAAAAAAACCGTACTAAAATTTTTATTTTAGCACAGCTCAACAAAATCCCAATCTGTTGTCTTTTATTTGAAATTCATTAATTGTAAACGATAGTGAGTATGATTACAATGAATAATATTAAGACATCCAAAATCTTGGCTAATTCGAAAAAGATTTCCAATGGGTATGCCAAGCATATGACATAATAACAGCCGATTAACACCAGCATGACCGACAATCAAAATATTACCATGAGAATTATTCATAATGTCATGAAAAGCAGCAACAACCCTTTGACTGCACTGAGCAAAACTCTCACCACCTGGTATACAATAGTAGCCAATATCTTTCCCACGCGCTTTAAATTGCTGAGGAAATCGTTGCATAATCTCAGCGAAGGTACGATTTTCCCATTCTCCGAGATTAATTTCCCGCAAATCTTTGCGAGCCGTAATAACAACCTTCTTATGAGTAGCAATAATTTCAGCCGTTTGCTGTGAGCGAAAAAGATCGCTACAATAGATGGAATGAATCGAGGCATGTTCAAATCTTTGCTGTAACACCTGCGCTTGCCCCACACCGACTTCATTTAATGGCAAATCGACTTGCCCAATATAACGGTGCTGATCATCTGCAGTTTGAATACTGCCATGCCTTATTAAATAGATCGTCCGATTTTCCATAAGGTTCGTTCAACTCCATCTTTTCACTAAAATAAATGTTCTACCTTTTGATAGCTATTTAAGGATGAGATAAACCTTGAAATCGCTGTAGCTTTACATTATGATGGAGATAAAATAGGAGGTTGATATCATGTCCATTCCCCATAAAATTGAAGCTCATTCTGTCATAATTGAAGTGACAGATGAAACAACAGGAAAAACATTTAGACGGACTCTGCCTATCAGCTATCTAGAAAACAGTAATGGGTTAATTCTGTCTGGTGAAACAGTTGAAGGAAATCCGTCACAAATTGCCTTTTTATCCGACTCAGCTCTGAATAGAATAAACGATTTACGCGGTCATGGTCCAGATGTACCGCGCTGCAAAAAAGAAAAATAATAAGATAAAAAAACTCAAGCAGCCCTAATGGGTTGCTTTTTTATTTATCGGGTGAAATAACCATTCGTTGCGACATACCACATTTTGGACACACGTGACCGGACTTTGTATCGTCACAATTCTTGCAATACACAGTAAAACAACGAACACACTGATATAAAGCCGTATCAATTATTTTCGTCTTGCAGCGCGGACAGCTAGAATGATTCACTAAAAATTCCCCCTCACGTTAAACCGCGATAACAGCTCAATAAGTTGAGCTCAAATCTTCATTGTACAAGCACTTGAATTGCTCGTTTACTTGACTTCGGACTAAACTCAGTACCTACACTTAAAAACTCGACTTTCATTTTAAGCTGTCTCCTGTCATTTGCTAAACGAATTGAATCAATTCGCTCTAGCACATCATAAACAGCTGACTTCTTGAGACTATCAATAGTAGAATAATCGGTCAGCAAGAACAATTGAATATGAAGCAAAATAAATACGGCATCGTAAGAAATAGTAGCTGTAAAATCAATAATACCTGGTAACACCAGTAACTTTTCATCCAACTCTGCCATAGTTAGAAAATTATTTTCTCCAAGTGAAATGCAACCTACTTTTCTTGAACGAATAGTATCAATTCGCTGTAATACAGTTCCACAAGGACAGTTTCCTGGCAAAATTCGCGATAAATCTCCTGTGCGATAACGAATGAGTGGCATGCCTTTCCTTGTTAAAGTAGTAAAAACAAGCTCTCCCACCTGTCCTAAAGGCAAGTTTCTTCCGGTTTGCGGATCAATGACTTCCAGGTATAAATCAGCTTCACGCATATGATACCCCTGATGAGCACAACATTCTATCCCTACCCCCAGTCCCATTTCTGTCATACCATAATGATCAAAGACTTCACAATTTAAAATTCGACCGATTTCTTGAATAATTGCTTCTGATACATAATCCGTGCTCAACAAAATCCGTTTTAACGCCAAAGGCGCTTGTTTATGACTAGCTTCATAAAATTTAGCCAAAGCTAACATCTGAATTGGAATACCCACAAGAACATTCGCCTGAGTAACAATTAATTTTTGTAATGTTTCTTCTAGATCATGAATAATTCCTTGCTTAATAGGCTGAGCTCCTAACCGCTCCAGGGCACTTGCAAGCAAATCACCAACGCTCCCTTGACGTTCGCAAGGCAAAAGTATAGCGACATAATCGCCCGCTTTTGTCAAAATAGACATAGCCTGACAGAAAAAATCAATCGTCAATTCTTGATCTTCACGCGTAAAATACAAACGTTTAGGCTGACCCGTAGTCCCTGAAGTAACGAGCGTAACAACTCGCTGGATCTCGCCCTGCGATACACAGAGCATTTGCAAACCCTGCTTTTCAAGGTGACTGGTGGTCGTAAAGGGAAGCTGCGATAAATCAGCTAGGCAATTCAACTTTTTCTTTACGCCTTCAGGCAAATGCGCATGATAAAAAGGACTATGTTGATAGGCCCAATCAATAGTTTCCTGTAATTTTCTTAACTGGTATTCAGCTAGGGCCTGCCTTGTCAAAAACGCCGAAGCTGATCCTATTTTATGATTGATCCAATTGTCGAGCGGCGTTTTCGTAAAGTTTTTCTTAATCATAAGTCAACTCTTGCCACGATAAAGGCTTGTTCCATCTCGAGCCGTAAGATTATAAGCACAGAAAGGAATCAATTTTCCTGCGGGACTTACTACATGAATCAGGCAATCACGCAAACGATCAATTTCTAAATTCCAAGCATCTTGAAAAGCCATGCCTGAAATGGACAGAGTATACGTATTCACCCGCTGCAAAAAATCATCTATACTGTCCGTATTTATTCCCTGAGCATTATCCTCGCGCCTCACTTCACTCGTTGAAGCACTCTGTCCATCCGTACAGCAGGAGGAGGCTGACCATTGTTTCGCAACAAAAGCTCGGGCGCTTTTGGCTCCTTGGGCAGCAACAGTCGGCTTTGCACAACATTGTGCCGTCTGAAACAAAGACCACGGTCTTAAGTCACCATTCGCCATTAAAAGAAAGTTACCATGAAAAGAACAATAGGAATTTTCCCCACCTGGCGGCAAAAAATTTTCTACCTTTAACTTGCCTGCTGTTTGTCCTTCAATTTCCTTAATAATTCGAGGAATGGTCAATCGTTCACTGGGTGGTAAAGATGGATAACGTCCAAAATAACTCATCGGCTGAAAATGCACGCCACGTATAGCGGGCATATGTTCGATAGCAAAATGAAGGATCGCACCAATATGATGCGTATTGACAGCAGGAACAAGCGTAGGGACGAGTACGATACCAATATCGCGCCTTGCACAATTTTCAATAGCTGCAAGTTTTACATCAAGTAATGCTGCACCTCGAATGGTTTGATAAATTTCGTCGGATAAGCCATCAAATTGCAAAAATACACAGTTAAGATTGGCTTCCTTCAATTGATCCACAAAATGCGGCTCTCTTGCTAACCGCAGCCCATTTGTATTGATTTGAATAAACTCAAAACCCAGCTTGTGGCCCAACCGAATAATATCAGGCAAATCATCCCGCACCGTCGGCTCGCCACCTGATAATTGGATATTGTAAGGACCTCCGCTAGCAAGCAACATACGGTACCAACCTTCAATTACACTAATATCCGGATCGCTATGAACAGTTTCTTGAGCACTTGCAAAGCAAATAGGACAAGAAAGATTACAACGCTCAGTGATCTCAAGCAGCACACAGCAGGGTTGTTGCCGATGATCTGGACAAAGTCCACAATCAAATGGACAGCCTTGCTCTACATTCGTCGCACAAACAACAGGTGTAGAGGGTATCTTTTTATGGCACCAACTTTCATAATCTGGGTCACCCTGCCAAATTAAAGTCCGAAAAGTCCCATGCTCTAAACATTCTTTCACCAAGTAAACGCAGTCATCTTCCTTAATTTTTCGGGCAGGAATCCGCTTCAGACACTCAGGACAAACACTTTCGGCCTTATCAAGTACAACGATATTCTCCATCATCCTTACTCCTTGCTCATCAAATGTTCACGGACAAACTGTGTTAACAATTGTTCAAATAAGGCTTTACTCTTCTCACTTGTCTCAGGCAGAAAATTCACTTTCAGTGAAGTATCGCTAAGAACGCCTTTTATCTCTGTGCCATCAGACAAAAAAATCTTAAAATAAGGTCGGGGAAACTTCCGATAACAAGTTACGTTACCGACCTGTTCAAATTGGCTGAGAAAGGGGTCATCGATTTTAAACGGAAGACCATACTGAAAAAGAGCTGTTTTACTAAAACAATTTTCAACACGCTGACAATCAAAAACCTTCATAACAAGATGTCCCGAATCGCGAATAAAGTATCGTCTATGTCTTCTATAGAAGTAAATCGCGACAAACTCACTCGAATATTACCATCCTCACCTGTCACTAAAAATTTATGAATCAGAGGGGCACAATGCAGCCCCGTCCGACAAACAAGATCAAAACTTTTATAAAGAATTTCCCCTACTTCATCTACCTTCCAGCCCGGCAAAACAAATGCTATGACAGGCATACGCGGCGAGGAAACCTCAACAACTTTAGCACCAAATTCTTTGAATCCTAGAGACAGCTTTGCCACTTGCTCGTCCATAGCTTTTAAATCAAGTGGCTGTTGTTTCTGCCATAATATAGCCTGAGCCAACCCCGCCAAAGCGGGGTCATTCGGTGTACCGGCTTCTAACCGTGCAGGAAGCTGGGGAGGCATGTCCTCCCGATCACTTAGCGTGCCAGTCCCCCCCACCCAAACTGGTTCAAGCTCAATCGTATTGGCAACATAGAGTCCCCCGGTTCCTGCCGGGCCCAGCAAATACTTATGACCGGTAAAAGCGACCATATCGATGGACCATGAATCAGGCAAAACGTCCATAACCCCCAATGTTTGGGAAGCATCCAACAACGTTGCTGCCCCCCCATTTTTTGCTATATTACTCAACTCAACAACAGGCTGAATGGCCCCTGTAACATTTGAAGCATGTGTAAAAACAGCTAACTGGGGTGAAAACTTTTTTACCGCTTGCTCCCACAATTCAGGTATGACGCGCCCCATACTGTCTACCGAGACAATTTCTACCTGGATGCCACGATGCTTACGTAAATAATAGAGAGGCCGTAATACAGCATTGTGCTCTGCTGCTGTTGTAAGTACTGTTGCACCTTGTTTCCAAGGAAATCCATATAATGCAAGATTCAAAGCATGCGTAGCGTTGCAGCAATAAATAATCCGACTGGAATCGATAATATGAAGGGTCTCAGCCAATAACGAACGACAATTCATTTCCGAAGCAGGGGAATTAAACCCAGAACGGTCTGCATGAAAGGGAATGTCATGAAGTTTTTTTGCCACTGTTGCTGCAACACGCGGCGCTTTCGGCCAAGATGTCGCCGCATTATTCAGATAAATCATACCTATCTCGCACCTCCCCACTTGATACCATAGCAAACAAATTAGGAATTCCTAAATCATGCTCAAGTTTGTCTTGAATGATCAACGTTTTTTTTAGCCTTTGTTCAATGGCTTTCAAAGCACTCTCACTGGCAATATAGCGCAGCTTTGTCTCAGAAAAATGCTGAGCAATAGGAATAAGAGATTCCTCTTTAATAAGCTTGTCAGCAATATAAACAATCACACCTTCGTCAATCACTGCTTGATTAGGTTGTATTAAATCCATATGACTAGCTACCACCTTGGCTACAGTTGGAAAACCAAGTTGATCTAAAATAATGGCCCCAGCCTCAGCATGATGAGGCCGCCCTTTTGCAATATCATGCAACAAACTTCCTGCTACAATCAGTTCGATATTTAGATCATAACAATCCCCCTCATTTAATTGGGCAGCAATCTGTCTGGCAACACGTGCGACTGCCTTCCCATGTCTGACAATGCTTTGCGAAACGTCATACTCGGCAAAAATTGCCTCACACTCCTCCACTGTTGGAATATTTTTGCTCAGTGTAGAACGAAGCAGCTTTTCATAATCAACTGGAGTATCCATGTCGAACAAGATAGCCTGATCCATCACCGGAACATTATAAGCATCCTGTTCAAATTGCTGCAATAGGAGACGTAGATTTTCTGACCCCTGCCAAGATAGAAGCGTCTGAAAACACCTGTGAGAAATAAGCGGCGGATGACCCCGCCTACCCAAAAACGTAGGATAAATAATCGGACAATCCGTTTGAAAGTAGGCCTTCATCAGCTTTTCCAATGTACAACTCTTTACTAGCGGCATGTCACCAGGCAACAAGAAAAAGCCATCAGCCGCACTCGCAAAAGTCTGCAATCCGGCCATAATGGATGAAAACATGCCTGATGCAAAATTTACATTCAAAACAGGCCGAACCCCTAGCGATTGTAACACTGGCATAAGCTGCTCGGCCTGATGTCCCACAACTACGCGAATATCTGCAATGCCTGCTTGCCGAAAGCAATTAACTGCACTTTCAATGACTGTGGCACCATTGATGGGCAGCAGTGGTTTGAATTCGCCCATACGAGAAGATAATCCAGCTGCAAGTATGAGAGCGACTATCTTATTCTGCCGAGACACAGCCCCACTTCACCACCTGTCCGTTGATTTTTATCAAACCTCAAGCTGCCCTGCCAAATCATAGCCATTTTCGGCAAGGATAGCTTTTACCTTCTCATAGGTCTGATAAACGAGTTGCGGACAACGTTCCAAACGATTCTTAGGATTGTTCTCTAAGATGCTGTCACAGTTTATACCACTATAATTCGCACACTGTTCCCGCTCAAACCACTGAACAAGTTCACGAATCATGGCATTGAGTCGACTATCTTCGACTTCCTCCTCGCTCCCCTTGCCAGCATACAGAGCTAATAAACAAGCCCCGCCTGTAAGAGAACCACAAGTTTTTCCGCAAAAACCCAGACCACCAATTAAGCCGGCCATGGCCCGAATGAGTTCGGGATTTTGTTTTCCCTGCGCTTCCAATCCCATCATCAGTAATATCTGACTACAATAAAATTCCTGCTGAGCAATTTCAACCATGCGAAAAAATTCCTCATTCATCTAGCCACCCCCTTCTCTTACAAGATGTTACAGCTACCCTTTAACTTTTTCATTTTGATTTATTTGTCTTCCAACGATTTTTCCACTTTATCCATCTTGCCTGTTGCAAGTTCTTCAGGAATAAAAACTAGCCCGCATTGCGGACACTTATAAAGCTCAACAGGAAAACTACTGCCAAGATAGGACAGCGTCACATTCCCGGGTGTTAAATAGACACCACACTTCACACATAAAATAGTTGACTCCTTTTGGCTGACTTGTTTGTTCATCTAGCTCCTCCGTGATTAGGAAATTTCCAGTCTATGACAATAAGCATGATAAACGACAAACGCATCGTCCTGCGGAAAATACTCCACCCAATAAGTTACATTCTCCAGCTGGAGGTAGGCAATATAATGACCATTTTCCGTATTTTTCAGCTTACGGCCCGTGTTTTCTGCCTGCGAAATCACTTTGATCACATCTTCGACAAGAATCATTCTGTCCTGCATCATCTGTTTTACAGTATCATCCATGATGACCTTCACTTCAGACTGTGGTTCTTCGATGATTTCATTCCAAATCTCACGCAGGACATTTCTTTTTAACCGGGCCCGATTGTACTGGCGCTCTGAATAATTCGTCACTTGCTGCTTCACAACATGATGCGGCTCCGTTCCAAAAATCAAGTCCAACAAATGATAAGCTGCCTTCCCCTGACTGATAAAGTTCTCCTGACACATGGCACAATAGGTCAGATAATCTGTCTCGCTTTCACTGATCCGCCTACGAATGACCTTCTGCGCCACTTCTGGATTAGCATAAATCATGAGACCGCCATAACCACAACATACTGTATGATCACCATGATAAAGCAGCTCTTCGACACTATGACCCAGTTTAACTAAAATATTCCGAACGCTATCTTGCAACTGTCTTTCCTTCCTTGTCATGCAGCTATCATGAACAGCCAACTTTTGCGGAACAACTGCTATTCCTTGATTTTTCGGTATGTCCATCTGATCTAAGCGAGAAACTAAATGCTCTACAGGCACATTCGGCAAATAATTCTTAAATACATGAAAACACGTTGGACAGGCTGTAATAACATGTGGACTGCCAAGTTCACGCCAATGGTTTTCTACAGACTCAATAGTTTCTTGAAACAATGCCTCTTGTCCAGCCCATTTGGCCGGTGCCCCACAGCAACCAAGCATGAGAGCGACACCACCCGGAATAGTGTTACATAAAAACTCATAAATTTTTTGTACCGTTTGTGGCGAAGAAGCAGCAAGCTGACAACTCGGAAAAAATGCCGTTTTACTTGCTGTAAAACCAGGTTGATGCTTATTCAGCATAAATCGCTCACTATTGCTAAATTTCATATCGCGCAAAGCAAAATCATGGGCTGACGGTGGCATTTTCCCTGTTTGAACCATGTTTTGCCGCGCCTCATAACAAACTTCACCCATATTGAATCCATTCGGACAAATTTGTTCACACAAACCACATAAACTACAGGAATTAATCATTTTATTGGCGTGATGAATCCCCATAACAATAGATGAATTATTATATACCTCACGAACATACCGTTTCGGATAAGACTGATAATGCGCCAAATATTCGCAGGCTTTCACACATTCACGGCACTCACATAACAAACAGCGCTGGGCTTCCTGCAATCCCTCTGCCTCGCTATAGCCGCCCTCCTTTTCCATAGTGGTCTGAGATTCCGGCTTGATCCCGGCAAGATTCACATAAAGCTCCGTTTCAACAGCCCCTGCTTGGGGGCGACTGGCTGTAAGCGATGCATTTTGGAGGTAACGCTCGATAGAAATAGCGGCAATTTTTCCATCGGATATCGAATGAATCGGTGATAAATGTTCCCTATCGCGCCGTAGACTTCCTCCGGCAAAAACCTTGGCGTGACTGGTTGCAAGCGTCAGTTCCTCTACATCTAATTTTCCATCAGACTGCCGCTTAAGTCCGAGATTCAATCGTTCGATATTCTGACAGCCCACACCTAAATAAAGGGCATCAAACTTTTCACACAGATTATCAAATTTTTGGACTCCCTCACTCGTGTTACTAACCGGGGTATGATACTGAATGGTAATAGGCAATTTTTTTAGTATACTAAAATCGTCTTCAATCCATTGTTTCGGTAATTTACTTTCGGGAAATCTCCTAATATTTCCACCCAAACCTTCCGTTGCCTCAAAAACAACGACTTTATACCCTTTATAAGCAAGCTCTACTGCAACAGTTAATCCGCTTAATCCAGCCCCAATAACAGCCACAGTTTTATTTTTAAGCGGCTGCTGAATCATTTTGTCAGCAGTATGATAGGCCTGCTGAACACAAACTTTTTCCAAGGCATGAATAAAAATAGCCTCATCGATTTCCACGCGCCTACAAGCCTTTTGGCAAGGATGATCACAAATACTGCTGATAATTCTCGGGAAGAATACCCGGCGTTGTAACAAGGAAAAACCTGCTGCATAATCCCCCTGCCTAATGGCAGAAACAATTCCACGCACATCCACATGAACTGGACACCGGGCAGTACAGCCCGGTGGATTTTCTTGCTTACATCTCGCTTCCCGTTCATGCAATTGTTGTTGATCCATGCTATCCGCTCATTTCTTAAAATTTTTGCCAAACAAATTTATTTTTGAGCAGCCAGTGCATCAAGACCGGCTTTAATTTTGGACGGTAATGCCGGTATCGCATAAATTCGTACGCCGCAGGCATTGTAAATAGCATTCAAAATCGCCGGATGAGGAGCTGATAATGGACCTTCGCCTGTACCTGCTGCACCATGCGGACCATTTTCACGCGGTGTAATGTTATAGATAATTTCCATATCATCCGGAATATCATCAATAAAAGGCAGTCCGCAACCAACCAAGCTGGTATGCTTCTTCAAATCCTCAAAGTCTTCCGTAAGGGCCAACCCCACGCCTTGAGCCAAACCACCATAAATCTGACCATCGCAAACAGTCTTATTGGTAATCGTTCCAATATCAGCAATCGTCGTAAACTTCACGACTTTAGCTTTGCCTGTTTTCATATCCACTTCAACTTCAGGCATAAAAAGTTCATACATATAAATTGGGAATGGATCCCCTTGTGCTGTCACGGGACTACAATCAGTACACATAGATGCCGTCCATTTGCCATCATAATGAAGCGGAATATTTTCAGCCAACATTTCATCATACGTACGGTAAGACCCGTCTGCCTTACGCATGGCATTGAGAAGCATCTGACAAGCAACTGTCGTGGCATTGCCTGTCATGACATTTGACCGGCTGCCGCCTGACGGACCACTGTTCGGTGTAAATGCCATATCATTCATGATCAGCTTGATTTGCTCGGGTTTAATCCCAAGGGGTTGAAGCGTTTCATGGGCATGAGTTAACGTACCAATATCTGCGCCTTGACCGTGATCCTGCCAAGAGTTTCCAATAGTAACACCGGTTGGAGTTAACTCCGCCCAAGCTTCCGAACTGTCGGGACCATCAAGACCACAACCATAAATGCCCAGTGAAAAACCAACGCCACGTTTCTTCTCTGGTGTTGTAAGTTTCGCACAACGTTCTTTCGCTGCTTTCCACAGCGGACGAATCTTGTTAAACATTTCTTCCAAACAAAAAACTTCAGGCACTTGCCCCGTAGGAGTCGTAGCTCCAGGACGATAAATATTTTTAAAACGAAGCTCCAGTGGATCCATACCTAATTTTTCCGCCAATTCATCCATGGCAATTTCCGAAGCCAAAAAAGCTTGCGGCGATCCATAGCCACGAAAAGCAGA
Source organism: Pelorhabdus rhamnosifermentans (assembly GCF_018835585.1). Taxonomy (NCBI): domain Bacteria; kingdom Bacillati; phylum Bacillota; class Negativicutes; order Selenomonadales; family Sporomusaceae; genus Pelorhabdus; species Pelorhabdus rhamnosifermentans. The sequence goes on along the minus strand of NZ_JAHGVE010000002.1, from coordinate 108,200 downwards.
ACCCCAGGCATGATTAGTACACACCGTACGGCCTTGGCCACGAATATTGCGAATATCATAACCGGCACCAGTAAATTGAGCCTGCCGCAAAGTCACTAAATCACCAAATTCGGAGTATGGGCCATGATCAAGCCACCAATCTGTTTCCATAGCAAGTAACTTACCTGTCTTATCGGCAGCCAGCTTACAATAAACAGAAGCAGGCGACCTTTTTCCAGTATAAGTAATGTTTTGATACATTGTAAAGTTAAGCGAAACCGGCTTACCTGTCGCTAAGCAGGCAACACCCAGCAAGGCCTCGATAGTCGGACTAAATTTATAGCCAAATGTACCACCCGTGGGATTTTGGACTAACCGACACTTTTCCGGCTCAATACCAATACCTGCAACAATCATGGCGTGATGAAGATGGAGTCCAATACTCTTCGAGTGAATGGTGAGACGCCCTTCCTCGTCAATATAGGCGCATCCGACATCAGGTTCAAGCGGCAAATGCGGTTGACGACTACAATAGGTTTCGACTTCCACCGTGACAATATCGGAGCGATCCATAATGGGTTTCGTGTCTTCCCCCTTCACAATGCCTTGCTCAAAATAGACATTCGGCACACCGGGATGGATTTCAATAGCATCCTCTGCCATAGCCGCAGGCGCACTCATATAAGCCGGCAGCATTTCCAAATCCACCTTCACTTTCTTCGCGGCTGCCTTAGCATGTTCTTCCGTATCGGCACAAACAATGGCAATAGCATCACCAAACTGGAACACTTTCTCATCACAGAGAATGGGACGATCCCAGCCATCGCCTTTATTTGATGGAAAGGTTATCAGACCCGTAATCCTATTTTTGCCTTTCACATCTTTATGGGTAACTACTTTATAAACGCCAGGCATTGTTTCAGCTTCTGACGTGTCAATTCCTTTGATATTGGCGTGAGATACTTCGGCTTGAACCAATGCTAAGCGCAAGGTCCCTTGTGGCATTTGCAAAGCAACATCGGCACCATAGTCCCAGGTACCCGTAACTTTTTGTACTGCTGATGGCCGATGATAAGTCGTACCGTAAATTTTATTATCCACAGGCTTATATAGCAAATCTTCTTTACGTAACTCGCCACGTAGCACTTGTGCCGCAGCCATAACAGCATCCACTAAAGGCTTATAGCCAGTACAGCGGCAGGCATTTCGATGTTTTTGAAACCAATCACGAACTTCCTCCCGCGTTGGACTGGCATTACCATCAAGCAAAACCTTCGCTGAAAGAATAAAACCAGGACTGCAAAAACCACACTGAGCACAACCATAGGCCATCCAGGCAACTTGAAGTGGATGAAGCTCGTCTGGCGTAGCAAGTCCCTCAATGGTTGTAATATGAGCCTCATCAGGCACCCTCTTCATTTTAACAATACACGAACGGACTACGTCACCATTCATAATGATCGAACAAGTCCCACATTGGCCTTGATTACAGCCTACCTTACACCCCGTAAGTAACAGTTGTTCCCGTAAAACTTTAGCTAAACTGTCCTCAAGATTAACAATCAAAGTCCTAGGTAACCCATTAATGTATAAGAGTTTTTTTTGCATTTTTACCTCTCCCTTTTTATGAATTTATGTTTAAGAGACAACCTCACAAAACCGCTTGTTAGCTACCTTTACCGAAAGTACAATTGGGATAACGACAAGGATTACAACCCGCACAAAGTCCGCCATGAGCCAAGCGAGTAATATCTTTCCGGCTAATCCTCTCCCCCGCTAAGATACGCGGAACAATTAAATCAAATATGGTTGTCTGATTGTATAGAGCGCAACCAGGTAACCCAATCACTGGAATATCGCCAATATAGGCCAACATAAACATGGACCCCGGAAGCACCGGTGCACCATAAGCAACAACAGATCCACCAGCCGCCCGAATACCAGCAGGAGTAACATCATCGGGATCAACCGACATTCCCCCTGTCGCAATAATCAGTTGAGCCCCTTCATGTATTAAGCTACGAATTTTCTCGACAATCATCGTGATGCTATCATCAACCAAAACCTGTCTTAAAACGTGACTATCCAGTTCTTCGATCTTTTTACGCAAAACTGGGCCAAACCCGTCTTTTATCAGACCATGATAAACCTCACTCCCCGTTGTAATAATCCCTACCTTCAGCGGTTGAAGTGTTTTAACTTGAATGACCGGAAAAAAGGATTGACCAATGTCTTCGACCTGACGTATTTTATCTGCATCTATCACTAAAGGAACCACACGACATCCAGCAAGAACCGTGTCTGTTGTTACCAGTTGATTGGAATGCATGGAAGCAAGTATCACCTCGTCAATATCATTAATCGCTTCTAAAGCTGAAATATTAATTTTCAATATACCCTTTTTATGAGCTTTTAATTCCACTTTGCCATTCACAGGCTCCGTTAAGACAATGCCTGAACCAGCAACAGCCTGAGCAATTCTCACTGCCGCATCGTTTTCGTGCAAACGCGTTTGATCCATTTCCCAAACATACAGATGTTCTTTGCCGATTTTTAACAGTTTGGGAATATCTTCATGACAAACAATATGTCCTTTCTTAAATGCCCGTCCCTTAAATTCCCCTGGAATAATCTCCGTAATATCATGACACAAAACCATCCCTTCCGCTTCTTGAACTGGAATCACTTTCATTCGCTCACTTCCTCTTCGCTATGTTCGACGTTAATCATGCTAAGCAAAATTGTCGGCTTTCACAAATAAAAGACAGAATGCGGGGCAGAATCCAGCACTTTGTCTTTTATTTCAGCACTGTATTCCTTTTTCTCCCGAAAGGCTGAACCTATAGTCAACCTACGTCCAAACAATTCTTGCTAACTATGATATGATGCTACTAAAATTAGACTTTCATGCAACAACCTTACAAGCAGAAGATCTTCTGCTTGTAAGTATTGCAAATATTATGCCAAATTTCGCAAATAAAAATATCCCTCAAGGAAGAGAGATATAAAATGTTTCTAATGCAGTGAAATCAGCGCTGCAACTGATTCCTTCCCGTTTTTACATCGCTAAAAAGGATGTATAGATAAGAACTACGACAACTAGCCCAACCAAAGCCGTACTCTGATCGTATAAAAAGTGTTACCATTGTGTTTACTATAAGTAACAAGTTGGTAACACTTTAACGTAACAACTAATTTTGAATTGTATACAAACGAATTTTATTATACAATGTTTTTCGCGAAACTTCTAACACCCTCGCGACTTGACTTACGTTTCCACCATAGATATTTAAAAGTTGAATAATCTTGTTCTTTTCGGCATCATGGGCAATTTTTTTACGTTGTTCCCGACTTCCAACAATGGATAGAGGCAGTGTTTTCCCAACCGGTAATGCTTGAGAAGGAGTTGAATAAAATTCAGGCGGCAACTGACGCAGTGTAATGACACCATCTTGAGCTAAGCTCACTGCACGTTCAACAACATTTTGTAACTCGCGAATATTACCAGGCCAAGCATATTGCATGAGACAATCCACAACAGTTGATTCAACAGTAAACTTACAATTCCGATCGCGACTTAACTTTTCCAAAAAATATTTAAATAACAGGGGTAAATCTTCAATATGGTGCCTTAACGGCGGAAGCAAGATAGATAATACATTTAATCGATAAAACAAATCATGACGAAAAGTCCCGCGTTCTACTTCCTGCGATAAATTTTTATTTGTCGCACAAATTAAGCGAACATTGACAGGAATCATCTTATCGCTGCCAATGCGAGCGACTTTTCTTTCTTGTATCACCCTAAGCAAGGCGGTCTGTTCTTCAAGCGGCATATCACCTATTTCATCCAAAAACAAGGTTCCACCTGATGCTAATTCGAATTTTCCTGGCTTTCCACCTCGTTTAGCCCCAGTAAAGGCACCATCATCATAACCAAATAACTCGCTATCGATCAGTTCGCGCGGTATTGCCCCACAATTGAGTGCAATAAAAGGCCCATTCTGACTGGTACTGGAATTATGGATAGCCTGAACAAACATTTCTTTTCCTGTACCACTTTCACCTTGAATGAGAACATTGGACCTGGTAACAGCTGCTTGGCGTGCAATGTGTATTACTTCACGAATCTGAACACTGTCGCCAACAATATCACTGAAACAGAAAGTTGCGTAATTGCCACTATAACAATTCACTAAATTCTTTACTCTTTTAATCGGCCGTAGCAAAATAATGCCACCTATGATTCCGTCTTGTTCATTGATAATCGGTTCTCGTGATGCTAAACAAGAACAAGTGCCTTCTATTTCCACATCTGTATAAGGTTCATTTGTTGCTAAAAGCTGTTTCAGTGAAGCCCCCTCTTTCTCAAACAGGTCATTGATAAATATTCCCAAAACCTGCTGTTCAGACTTATCAAAAATTTTCTGCGCTGCTGGATTCATTTGAATAATCCGATTATCCTTATCAACAATGACAACACCATCAGAGACAGTATTAAAAAAATTTGTCAATCGATTGTTAACAATAGCCAATTCACAATTTTTTTGCTGAATACTCATCTGCGCCATAATCGCCTCAGCTGCAGCAACGACCATTCCTAAAGTATGCAAATGAGACGCTTGGGATGCACCCGACATATTTAAAATACCAATTATTTTCCCTTTGGAATCAAATAGCGGTGCAGCTGAACAAGTTAAACAATGATGCTTTTGACAATAATGTTCTGCGCCAGACACTTGAATCGGTTCACCTATTTCCAGCGCCGTTCCGATCGCATTGGTACCTGCTTCTTCTTCACGCCAACTAGCTCCCTGAAAAAAATTTTTCGTAATAGAATTTTGTAAGCTATCATCATCAGAAAAAACTTCCATAATATAGCCTTGTTCATCCGTTAATACAACAACAAAACCTGAACCTTGAACAAACTTGTAAAGATTCGCCATAAAAGGTTTAGCAATACAAATCAACTTTTCTTTATTACGCAATAACTTTTTCAGATTGATATCCGTCAAAGCCCGATGCAAGCGCATATCACCTGGATCGACCCCCGCATTGTGACAGCGAATCCACGACGCTAAAATTTGAGAACGAACAGCACAATCCCGATAATTTCCCGTAGTACTAAACTTCTGCCATTGCTCATAAATAAGACTGAAAATATTCGCACCACTCGCCTTCAACGAACACACATCCTTCGCAATTAGATTGCATTCCTGGTGAACATTTTTCCATACTAGAGTTCTGTTTTATGGAAATTTCAGAGATACATTCAAATCACTAGCTTTTCCACATAAAAATAGTTATAATAAATAGTAAAGGAGGCCACGTAGCTCCTTGTGTAAAACCAGAGTTTCTGTAGGGGGAATCAGATCTCTGGTTTTTCTATACCCAATTTTAAAATTCCCAGATAGTTCAATCATGTTATAACATGATTGAACTTATTATTTTCCATATTATTCCACGTGAAACAAATAAGCTTCCCCTTTATCGAATTTTTCTGTACATCCTATTACTTCATCATAAGTGATATAAATTCCTATTCATAATTCAGAATCATCTGTAAAAATTTCATTTGAGCTATCACACCTTAGTATGTCACTCCCCTCATTAAAAAAGCGAAACATTCATACACTATAAAAGATACTCCATATAGAACACGCAAGCAATTGGAGTAATTTTTTTCAGTTTGGAGAAACTATTTTCTGAGGTGATGATCATGCAAAAATCAAAAAAAACCAAGCAAGTAGATGATTACGCAAAATACGGTCCCAACAATCCTGAGCCTGTAGAACTGAGAGATGAGGATCCCAATGATTTTGATACAAGTGCTCTCCATGCAGTCAATGAATACATTAATAAGAAAAATTAAGTCCAACAGCTGCATCATATCAATGAAAGCTTCCACAAAAGGCCTCCAAAACCTTGGAGGCCTTTAATATACATAAAATTCTAGGGGATATAAATCAAACCAGCTGCAGAAGTATCCCCCTCTTTAAGTAAAAAAGCCTTAAAATTTTGCAAAGCGTTAAATACCTGGGTAAACTTTAGACGTAGCCAAAAATGAAGGAATGTATGTGATCCTCCTCCAAAGATAGGAATTCGATTTAAAGTATATAATGTAGAATTCACCCGATCACGCCCAAAATTCACAGTAAAAGCGGCTCGATACCCTGCGTCCTTTGTCATCTGTATTACCCGCTGATCATATTCTCCACCTGGATAAGCTAAGTATTCTACTTTCTTACCCAACCTCCATTCCAATGCTTCCTTTGATTGAACTAATTGCTTACTTATCTCTTCATCGGAAGCTTTGGGCAAAGAAATATGACTTAGAGTATGATCTTCAAAACTCATTCCATAATCACTCATCTCGCTTATTTGATCCCAAGTTAAATACTTATTATAATGACCCACAAAATCAGTAATTACAAATATCGTCGCAGTAAAATGGTATTTTTGCAAGATTGGGTAAGCCACGCGATAATTATCTTCATAACCATCATCTAAAGTAATCAGAATAGGATTGGGTGGAAGCTTTTTCCCATACTGCAAGTAATCAACTAATTGCTCCGGCGAGATAGCAGTATAGCCTTCACGATATAAATAATTTATTTGGGCCTCAAACTCAGTATCACTCAATGTTAACACATTATGGTCTTCATTATTAATCTGATGATAATTTAAAACTGGAATTCCTTGAAAATAAGTTAAAACGATATAACTCAGCCCCGATAAAAAAAATAAAATAATCATTCCCCGTATGAAAATCTTTTCCCTAAACCAGTACACTAAGATACAACCCCTTCTAACCTTCAGCTTTATAATATAAGTATAATTCATATGTTACAGCGTGTCACTATCTGCCACGTACTCAAACAAAAACACTTGTCATATTTTTGTCACATTCACCAAATATAATTAGTGGTAACTTTTAAATATGGAGGGTTTTTACCGTATTAGTACCACGTCTTGCCGTGACTCACTGCGCTTTATGGACATTTTCAGTTACCATCATATAACAATATATGACAAGGTTAGAGATCTTTCTTCAGATTTACTCTAGAATTTTATGTTGACATATGCTACCATAATAAAATAGTAGCATTAAGAATAACTCTAAGAGGTAAATTTATATGTCTATTGATATTGTCTCTAATAACGGCTTATCCCATCTTAAGCAAGTAAAAAGAAAACTGAATTCATCAACTTACATCTATCAAGATATTACCGATGACTTTGACTATGGCCCTGCTTACATTGTCGAACTCTCAGCTGAAGGCAAACAATTGCAACAGGCACATCCATTAAAAATTGTTCGACTATAGATTAATGTTTATGTCCTTCGCGAAGCTCAGGGGCCACCAGCTGTTTAACATAAGTCGTCGCTCTATTATTTCTAAGGAATGACATTGCTTATCCTATACGTAAAGGATAAGCAATCGGCAAAGTCGCAACCATAGTAACACTACTTTCGAAATGAAAAAGGTATACCGAAGGACTAAAGCCTTTGATATACCTACATTTTACAACTGGTGCGGGAGACAGGAATTGAACCTGCACGCCGTAAAGCGCTAGATCCTAAGTCTAGTGCGTCTGCCAGTTCCGCCACTCCCGCATAATGATGGTGACCCACCCGCGGCTCGAACGCGGGACACCCTGATTAAAAGTCAGGTGCTCTACCAACTGAGCTAGTGGATCATATAATGGCTGGGGCAGCTGGACTCGAACCAACGCATGCGGGAGTCAAAGTCCCGTGCCTTACCGACTTGGCTATGCCCCAACGAATTATTAATTTAAATGGGGTGGCTGAAGGGTCTCGAACCCTCGAGTACCGGAGCCACAATCCGGCGTGTTAACCGCTTCACCACAGCCACCACAGTTGTTAATCTCACAACATTTAATATTATAACACACAGTTTCTTACAAAGTCAAGACTTTTTTATTAGCCATTTATAATAATATAAATGAAAGGTAAGAGTGTCTTAAGTGACGAAATTTATTTTATCAAATTAACATAAACTTAGCAACTAGTAAATAGTCCTTATAAATGAGTTTTAGTGATATATTCATTTATTATCTCATCTATACTACTATTTTCGACATATTATGTTTTTTTATACTTTAAAATCAATGTAAAAATAGAGCGGATGCCTTATAACGTATCCGCTTTATATACTCACGCTTCATTTAAATTTAACCCACTCCCTTAAAAAATTCACTTCACACAAAAAAGCAGTGCAAAGAATAGTTATTCTTTACACTGCTCTTAATCAATGGTGACCCCGGCGGGATTCGAACCTGCGACCTTTTGATTCGTAGTCAAACGCTCTATCCAGCTGAGCTACGGAGTCATATTTGATGACAAGAAATATTATATCAAATTAACATAAGCTTGGCAAGACTAAAATAGCATTTAAAAACAAATTTTAATACGAAAAAAAAACACCTTATACAAAGATGTTTTTTGATTCCATTACTGGTGACCCCGGCGGGATTCGAACCTGCGACCTTTTGATTCGTAGTCAAACGCTCTATCCAGCTGAGCTACGGAGTC